>NZ_JBFAKW010000101.1:32942-35241 GCF_040655955.1 Streptomyces sp. NPDC050263
GTCCGTGCCGTACAGCGCGGACTGCGTCGCCGCCCGCCAACCGCGCCATTCGCCCGAGCCGGTCATCTCGTCCACCACCCGGCCAGACTAGGCGTACAGGTGATCACGGCATCCACCTTGCGGAGTACGCGCGCCCGGACCGGATCGGTCCTCCGGTTGACCCGTGCACGCATCCGGCATCCCTACGCTGGGTTACGTGCAGCGCCTCTATGACTTCCTCCGCAGACACCCGACCGGGGTCGACGGCTTCTGGGCCGTCGTCCTGTTCGGGATCTCCGCGGCTGTCGGAACCGCCGGTCAGGACCGCGGCGGCACCGACTCCCTGACGCTGCTGGTGCCGATCGTGTTCCTGTTGTGCCTGGTCATCGCATTGCGGCGGCGTATGCCCGAGCAGATGCTCGTGCTCGCGGCCGGGCTCGGACTGGCTCAGCTGGTGCTGAACGTCGGGGTCACGGCGGCCGACTTCGCCCTGTTGGTGATCGTCTACACCGTCGCCGCGACCGGCGCCCGCTGGGCCTCCCGGCTCGCGCTGGTCATGGCGCTGGGCGCGGCCACCCTGGCGCAGCTGCGCTGGCCGCACGACAACGCCAGCGTGCCGGGCCAGGTCGCCGTCATCGTCTTCCAGACGGTGCCGTTCGCCCTCGCCTGGGTGCTCGGCGACTCCCTCCGCACCCGACGCGCGTACTTCGCGCAGCTGGAGGAGCGTGCGGCGCGCCTGGAGAAGGAGCGCGAGGCGCAGGCGAAGGTCGCCGTGGCCGCCGAGCGGGCCCGCATCGCGCGCGAGCTGCACGACGTCGTCGCGCACAACGTGTCGGTGATGGTGGTGCAGGCCGACGGCGCCGCCTATGTCCTCGATGCCGCGCCCGACCAGGCGAAGAAGGCCCTGGAGACGATCTCCTCGACCGGCCGCCAGGCCCTCGCTGAGATGCGCCGTCTGCTAGGCGTGCTGCGCACCGGCGAGCACCAGGAGGGCGGCGAGTACGTGCCGCAGCCGGACGTCGAGCAGATCGAGGACCTCGTCGAGCAGTGCCGTGGTTCGGGCCTGCCGGTGGACTTCAAGGTCGAGGGCACGGCGCGGCCGCTGCCCAGCGGCGTCGAGCTGACGGCGTACCGCATCGTTCAGGAGGCGCTGACGAACACGCGCAAGCACGGCGGACCGAACGCGGGCGCGAGCGTGCGCCTGGTCTACTTCGACGACGGCCTCGGCCTGCTCGTCGAGGACGACGGCAAGGGCGCCCCGCACGAGCTGTACGAGGAAGGCGGCGCCGACGGCGCGGGCCACGGGCTGATCGGCATGCGCGAGCGGGTCGGCATGGTGGGCGGAACCCTGGACGCGGGCCCGCGACCCGGCGGAGGATTCCGCATCAGCGCCCTGCTCCCGCTCAAACCCGCGCACTGACATCGACGCACGCCCCCTGTTGACACCTGTCACGCCCCCCAAGAACCACCTGAAGCACCTGAAGCTCCTGAAGCTCCTGACGGAAACAGAAGAAACGGAAGAGGACTCGATGGCGATCCGCGTGATGCTCGTCGACGACCAGGTGCTGCTGCGCACCGGGTTCCGGATGGTGCTCGCCGCCCAGCCGGACATGGAGGTCGTGGCGGAGGCGGGCGACGGTGTCGAGGCCCTGCAAGTGGTGCGTTCCACGGACGTCGACGTCGTGCTGATGGACGTCCGCATGCCGAAGCTGGACGGCGTGGAGGCCACCCGGCGCATCTGTGCGGACCCCGACGCGCCGAAGGTGCTGATCCTGACCACCTTCGACCTGGACGAGTACGCGTTCTCCGGGCTGAAGGCGGGCGCCTCCGGCTTCATGCTGAAGGACGTGCCGCCGGGCGAGCTCCTGGCCGCCATCCGCTCCGTGCACAGCGGTGACGCGGTGGTCGCCCCGTCCACCACCCGCCGGCTCCTGGACCGGTTCGCGCCGATGCTGCCCGCCACCGGCAAGGAGGCCCAGCACAAGGAGCTGGAGCGGCTCACGGAGCGGGAACGCGAGGTCATGGTGCTCGTGGCCCAGGGGCTCTCCAACGGGGAGATCGCAGCCCGGCTCGTGCTGTCCGAGGCGACCGTCAAGACCCACGTGGGCCGCATCCTGACCAAGCTGGGGCTGCGCGACCGCGTCCAGGTGGTGGTCCTGGCGTACGAGACGGGGCTCGTGCGGGCAGGCGGCCGCTGACCGGCGTCCACAGGCCGGCGGCACTCCACTAGATGAATGAGTCCAAGGGGTGTCGTTGCGGTCAGTGATCGTAGGCGGTCAGCGACCGTTTGGTCGGTTGCCCGGTTTTGTCGTTGTGCCAG
>NZ_JBFAKW010000102.1:0-34607 GCF_040655955.1 Streptomyces sp. NPDC050263
CGCCGCGCGATCCCTCGCGCGGCGGGCCACTCGCGTCGGCGGTCACCCGGGCAGTTCGCCCTGGTCCGTGGCGGAACGCAGACGGCGGCCCGGGCCCTCGCCGAAGTCGCTCTGGTGTCCCAGCGCGTCCCAGGGCAGTCGGCAGGTCATGACGTGGACGGTCTGAACGACGAGCAGGGTCAAGGGCCAGCAGAGCAGGTGACCCACGGCGGTGAAGTACTTCACGCCGTATACGAAGAACAGGTCGTGTCCGGTGTACTCGTGCCGGTACCAGGTCAGGACGAGCCGCCCCAGCGGCCGCCCGACCACCGCGGTGCCGTCCCGGTGGGCGGGAGGACGCGGATCGTAGACCAGGCTGTTCGCGATCACCGAGAACGCCTTGAGGTTCAGCGTCCGGCGCACGGGAGCCAGGAGGAGCGCCGCCAGACCCCACAGCGGGTAGGTGATCCAGCTCATCCCGGCCAACGCGAAGGATGCGAACAGTGCCAGGTTCCCGGCGGCCAGCGGAATCCCGACCCAGCGGACCGCGACCGACTGCCGGAACAGGTCGGCCCGCGTGAACGGCTCGCGCATCGTCAGCTCGGACGGCTCTTCCGTGGCGTACCGGCTCGGGTCGAACCCCATGCGCCGGGCCCGGAGCCACCGGTCCAGCTGGATCCGGAGGATCAGCAGCGTGGCGGCCGCCGCACACCCCAGGAACACCCACCGCCACATCGCGCCCCCGTCCCCCGCCCGCGCCCCCGCCGGTCATCCGGGAAGTATGACCGGCGCCGGGCCGCCCGTCTTCAGGTGTGCGGGGCCCGGTATACGTTCCAGAACCCCGCCCGCGAAGACGTCGTACAGCGGCAGCGTCTCCAGGTGGACGTAGCCGATGTGGCAGTCGCAGACGGCGAGCGGGCAGGGGCGGGGGCGCAGGGCCGCGCGGTAGGAGCCGTCGTAGAGGTTGCCCAGTTCGGCGCGGACGAAGTGGCAGCGGCGGACCGTGCCCTCGCCGTCGACCGAGACGACCGACTCGCCGGTCCGGCAGGGCAGTCCGGCGCTGGTGTGCGGACGGCGGCTGTACGGGAAGAGCGGGTCGAGGGCGGTCCAGAGGTCGGCCTCCGCGTCGCTGTAGGTGTGCCCCTCGGCCGCGTTGATCCACAGGTAGACGTGTTCGGGCAGGTCCGCGCGGAGGCGGCGGGCCGCGTCGAGGTGCTCGGCGAGGCCGACGATGCCGACGCTGAAGCGGATGCCCCGGTCCGTCAGGTCACGGCACTTGGCGAGGAATCGGTCGTAGGGCGTCTGGCCCGGGTGGTACGTGCACCACAGGGCGAGGGTGTCGGGGTCCGCCTCGGCCAGCCAGTCGGTGCGGCAGCTGAGGTTGGTCTGGATGGCGACCCGGCGGATGTGCGGGAGGCGGGAGAGGTCGGCGAGGGTGCGCCGGTACCAGGAGCGGACCAGGCCCTCGCCCCAGGGGGTGAAGAGGAGGGAGAGCCGGTCGTCGGTCCGGGCGGCGGCCCAGTCGGCGAAGCGCTCCAGGGCGGCGCGGTCGGCGCGGAGCTGGGCCGTCGAGTCGCGTCGCTTGGCGAACGGGCAGTAGGGGCAGTCGTAGTCGCAGGAGGCGAGGGGGCCGCGGTAGAGGAGGGTCAGGTCCATGACGGCCGGGTCACTTCCGCTCGTAGGCGGCCATGGCGTCCCGTACGGCCGGAGAGAACAGCTCGGGGCCGATGGCGTCGGAGTGGGCGAGGCCCTCGGGGGTGAGCCGGAGGGTCGTCGGGTCGGCGTCGGTCAGCCAGCCGCGGTCGGCGATGCGTTCGAGTTCGGGGCCGAAGTCGTCGGCGGGCGCGCTGCCGGGGAAGCGGGCGCGGTAGTCGTCGAGGCGCAGGCCCTCGGCCTGGAGCAGCGACTGCAGGAGGTGTCGGCGGCGTGCCTCGTGGGCGTCCATGGCGTAGCCGACCTGCGCGTGGGCGAAGTCGGAGGCGTCGCCGGCGACGTAGTCGTCGATGATGCCTCGGATCTGGTGCATGTCGACGGCGTAGTCGAAGGAATAGTGCAGGCCGGCCGTGTAGGAGCGGGCGCCGCAACCGAGGCCGATCATGCCGTCGGTCTGGCAGGCGTAGTCGTCGGCGCCCTGCGGCGGGGCGTCCGTACGGCGGAACATGCGCATGGACTGCTGGGTGTAGCCGTGGGCGAGGAGGTGGTCGCGGCCCGCCCGGTACAGGCGCAGCCGCTGTTCGTCCCAGGCCCGGTCGGGGCCCGTCCGCCGCCGGTCGAGGCCGGTGAGGGGGCGGACGTAGAGGGGGTAGAGGTAGAGCTCCTCGGGGCGCCAGGCCAGGGCCGCGTCCAGGGAGTGGCGCCAGGTCTGCTCGGTCTGGCCGTCGATGCCGTAGATCAGGTCGATGTTGAGGACCGGGATGCGGGCGTCGCGTGTGCGGGTGAGGGCCGCCTCGACATCTGCGCGGCGCTGCGGGCGGACGGCTGCGCGGGCCTCGGAGTCGACGAAGCTCTGCACGCCCAGGCTCAGCCGGGTCGCGCCCCGGTCGGCCAGTACGGCGAGGCGGTCGGCGGTGGCCGTGGCGGGCGAGGCCTCGACGGACAGCGGGACCGCGCGCAGGTCGGCGCCCATCCGGTGCTCGGCGAGGTCGCAGAGGCGGTCCAGCTCGGCGGCGGTGAGGAAGGTGGGGGTGCCGCCGCCGAAGGCCGCCGTGGCGAACCGGACGTCGCCGGTGGCTCCCAGCGCTTCCCGTACGGCGGTGGCCTGGCGTTCCAGTGCGTCCAGGTAGGCGCCGGTCAGGCCGTCGGGGGCGCCGATGCGGGTGAAGAGGTTGCAGAAGCCGCAGCGGACCTCGCAGAACGGTATGTGCAGATAGAGGGAGAGCGCGTCCTTGGGCTCGGCCGCCCACAGGTCCCGCAGCAGGGGCCGCTCTTCGAGTGCGCGGTATGCCGTCTTGTGGGGGTAGGCGTAGACGTAGTGCTGGTAGGGGCTGGCGAGCTGGGCGGTGGTCATACGGCGGCCTCGGCGGGGTCGAGGAAGAAGTGGGCGTACGGCACGGTCCACACGGACTCGTGGCCGAGGCGGTGGCCGGTGTAGCCGTCGTCGCCGTAGGCGGTGCCGTGGTCGGAGCAGACGATCGCGAGGCAGCGGCGTCTGCTGCTCGCGGCGGCGAACAGCCGCCCGATGTGCCGGTCCACGTACTCCAGGGCCGCGGCGTGGGTGGCGCGGGTGTCTCCGGCCTCGCGGGTCGCGCCGGGCAGATGGAACCAGTTCGGCTGATGCAGCGCGGAGACGTTGACGAAGAGGAACAGCCGTTGGTCGGCTGGGAGTCGGGCCACGACCTGTTCGGCGTGGGCGATCTGGTTCTCGAAGGAGGCTGGTGAGGTGACGCCGAACTCCGGTGTCCAGTGGGACTCGTGGAACAGGCCGGGCAGCACCGAACCCAGCGGGCCCTGCTTGTTGAAGAAGCCCACTCCCCCGACGCAGACGGTGTGGTAGCCGTCCTCGGCGAGGCCGGAGACGAGGTCGGGGGTGTCGTAGACATACGTTCCCCCGGCGGTGGTCTCACTGCCCGCGAAGCTCGCCGCGAACAGCCGGGGGTGCGGTCCGGGGGCGGCCGGGGTCGGCAGGAAGCCGGCGAAGATCGCCTGGTGCGAGGCGTAGGTGAAGCTGCCCGGGGCGTGCCGCTTCTCCCAGCGGCCGCCGGGGAGGTGACGGGCCAGGTTCGGGATGCGGCCGGCCGCCGCCAGCTCGACGGCGACGTCGTACCGCAGGGTGTCGAGGGTGACGAGGAGGAGGTCGTCGCTGCCCACCACCTCGTTCATGTCCGGCTCAGGCATGGGCTGTTCCGGCACGGGGCGTTCCGGCACGGGGCGTTCCGGCATGGGCTGTTCCTGTTCTGTACCGGCCTGTGTGCCGGGTGAAGTCGCGGAGGACGGCTGCCACCTGGGCGGCGTACGTGTCGAGGCCCTCCGCGCCGCTGTCGGGCAGGCCGGTGAGCCGGGGCAGCAGGTCGCCGAAGGCGTTGACCTCGCCGATCGCGACTCTGCGCCAGCCGACGGCCGGCAGCAGGTCGACGCCGACGCACAGGGTGCGCGGGAAGCAGGCGGCGGCCCGCTCGCACACGCCGAGCACGTCGGCCCAGCGGACGCCGGCCGTCTCGAAGGACCGCCGGACGTCGTCGAGGTCGCCGCGACGGCCGCCGAGGTGGAGGTTGGTCATGGGTGAGCGGCTGGTGCGGACGACGGCGTGGGTGGCCCGGCCGGCCACGACGACGACCCGCAGGTCGGCGGCCCGACCCTCCTGGGAGGCCTTCGGCAGCCAGCGTTCGAGGTGCAGTCCGTCCGGGGCGAGCGCGTCGACGATGGCGGCGACGTCGGCCTCGCTCTCGTAGCGGCGCACCTTGAGGGAGTTGTAGAGGCAGCCGTCCGGGGCGAGTTCCACGGAGGTGGTGACCCTGATCCGGCCGCCGCCGGCCTCGACGGCGAGGACGCCCGAGGCGGACGACCCGTGCGCGGGCTTCACGAACAGCCGGTGCATGCCGTGCTCGCGCATCAGCGCGCGCACGTCGTCCCAGCCGCGCACCCGCGCGCCCGCCGGGCCCGAGGTCGGCGAGACGGGGACGGGAACGCCCGCCGCGTCGAGGACGGCGTGGCACTTGCGCTTGTCGAACAGCACCGCGAGCTCGCCGGGGTCGTCGAGGCGGACGCCGCCGCGCAGACCGGACACCGCCGCGGTGAAGCCGGCGTACCAGCGGGCCGAGCCCTCGACCCGGGTCGGGTCGCCGGGGCCCCGCAGCAGTCGGTCCACCTCGGTGTTCTCACCGGGCGAGTCGATCCGGACGAGTTCGTCGGCGGCGAAGTCGGCTCCTGCGTCGCGCAGCACGGTCGTCCAGGGGACGAGGCGCGGGTCGGGCAGGCCGGCCGCGCGCACCGCGTCGCGGAAGAGGGCGACCCGCCGGTTCTCGGGGTTGCCGACCACGGCGAAACGCACCCCGGTCACGGTCGCGGTGCTCACTCGCTCACGGCGACGTAGCGCCACACCGTGCCGTCCTCGTCATCGTCGTCCTCGTCCTCCTCCTCTTCGGCGCCACCGTCGTGGAGGTCCACCTCGACGCCCGCGGCCTCGACGGTCTGCCGGATCCGTTCCACCAGTTCGTCGGTCATGTAGTGGTAGTGCAGGTCGAGCTTCTTGAGATGGGTGAGCGGCTGGCCGCCGAGCAGGGCCACGGCCCCCTCGTCGGTCAGAATCCCCATGGAGAGGTCCAGCACCTCCAGCCGCGCGACGACCGGGGCGGAGGCCACGGCAACGGCGATGTCGTCCTGTATCTCGCTGTTGCGCAGGGCCAGATGGCGCAGCCTCGGCAGCCGGGCTCCGGTCAGGAACGGCTCCAGGTCGGTCACCTCGCTGTCGCCGCCGTACTCCGGGGTGCCGAGCCACAGGTCGAGGTGTTCCAGGGCGGGCAGGTCGCTGCCGCCGATGCCGCGCACGACCGCGGCGGGCAGACCGCCGGTCTGCACGACGAGCTTGCGCAGCGAGCCGTGGCTCACCGCGGGGAACTCGAGGCCGGAGCCGCCGCGGACGCCGAACTCCTCCAGGCCGGGGTAGGCGGTCAGCAGCGGGGTGACATCGCCCTGGCGGATCCAGGAGATCTCGCTCTCCTCCATCACCAGGTCGCCGAAGAACAGGGCGCGCAGGGCGGGGAAGCGGTCGTGGGCCTCGATGAGTTCCTTCAGTATCTCGGAGGGGGATCCGTCGGACGCCCCCTCCCAGGCCCCGACGATCAGAGCCCTGACGCGGGTGGTGTCGACAGCGGCGCGGAAGCGGTCGAAGGCGGCTCTCCAGGACTCGTCGCGGTGGTACGGATCGTTGGTGATCCGCCAGGCGACGGACTCCGGGTCGGGCAGGCCGTCGGTCCGCTCGCCGGGGCCCGGGAAGACATGGGCCGGCAGCCCGTACAACGCGTCGAGGTGGCTGTGGATGGTCATGCGGCTGCTCCAGTGCGGAAGTGGCGCGATCCCTGTTCCCGCAGTTCTACCAACCGGCACTGACAACGGGGGGCGGCGGGGCCGGGGTTCGGGGCGTTGTCAGTGGCGGCCCGTACGGTCGTGGTCATGAGGCCGGTGCACGGTGCGCCCGGCGGTGAGGGGAGAGCCATGTACCGGCAGGGAGACGTGCTGATCGTGCCCGTGGCGCGGGAGGCGTTGCCGCCGCATGTCGAGCGGGCGCCGAGTCAGGCGCGGGACGGGCGGGGCCGGCTGGTGCTGGCACTGGGCGAGGTCACCGGGCACGCCCACGCGGTGGTGGGACCGGGCGATCTGGTGCGCGAGCCGGGTCCGTTCGGCCCGCTGCTGTTGCGGCTGCCGCAGGGCGGCCGGGTGGTCCACGAGGAGCACGCGGCGATAGCCCTTCCGAAGGGCTGGTACCGGGTGATCCGGCAGCGGGAGTACGTGCCGGGGTCCGTGCGGATCGTGGCGGACTGACTCGGCTCAGGGTGGTTCAGGGGGGGAACGGACAGTGGTGGAGGGGCAGATGACGACTACGGACATCGACATGACGCAGAGCGCCGGGGGCGGCGCCCACGACGCGCTGCGCGGCTGGCGGGCGTGTGCCGCGGCGACCGGTCCCGCCGACCGGGCGGCGGCCGAGGAGGGGGTGCGCCTGGCCTATCGGCGGGCCGGTCTGGCCGAGCCGGAGCGGGTGGTCTGGGCCGGTTCCCCGCGCGAGGCCGTCACGCTGGTCGGGGAGTCGGCGGACCGGGGCCCGAGTGTGCGGGAGGCGGTGCGCAGCGTGCCCTGGGCGCGTGAACGGGAGCGCCTGCACGCGGAGTTGGGGGCCGAGGGCTGGGCTGCGCACTGGGCGGCGACCGGCGGGCGGCTGTGGGACTCGACGCAGGCGCTGGTGGACCGGATCCGCGCCGGGCTGCTGGAGGACCTGGCCGGCGCGGACACCGGGAAGGAGGCCACGAAGGTCCGGATGACCCTGCTGGACGCGGTGCTGGGACAGCACGACGCTCCGTGGCTCGCCGCGTTCCCGACCGAGGGCGGCCCGCTCGACGGGCTGGCCGCGGTCGGCCGCAACGCGGGCTGGTGGTGGCCGTTCGCCCGGGTGGCGGTGGTGTGCGAGCGGCCGGTGGCCCTGCACCGCGACGAGGCGGGCCGGCTCGACAGCGGCGACGGCCCGGCGCTCGCCTACCCGGACGGCTTCGCGCTGTACGCGTGGCGCGGGATGCCGGTGCCGGCCGACTTCCTCGCGGAGCTGCCGACGCTCGCACCGGAACGGATCCGGTCCGAGGCGAACGCCGAACTGCGCCGGGTCATGCTCGAGTACTACGGCTACGACCGCTATCTGGCGGACTCCGGCGCACGTCACGTCCACCGTGACGAGACGGGCACGCTGTGGCGGATCGACCTTTCGGACGACGAGCCGGTCGTCATGGTGGAGGTCCTCAACTCCACACCGGAGCCGGACGGGACCCATCGCACGTACTGGCTGCGGGTACCGCCGGCGACCCGGACGGCGAGAGAGGGCGTCGCCTGGACGTTCGGGCTCCACCCCGACGTGTACGCGCCCGTGCGGGAGACGTGAGCCGGTGAGTTCCCCGGGCGGGCCTCAGGCCGCCGCGGCGCGGGCCAGTACGTCGGTGACCTCGGCGCGGACCGCGTCCCGGGCCGTCGCGGGCAGACCGGCCAGGTCCGTGCCCGCCAGGGCGTCGAGGACCTGTTCGGCTCCGGCGTCGGCGTCGTAGGGCGTGCTCTCGCTGAGCACCTCGTAGCCGTCGCGCACGGCCACGCGCAGCCGGGCGGGAGCGTCCGGCGCGCCGGAGGCGGGGCCCTCGGCGTGCACCGCGGCGGCGACGACCAGCGGCGGCGGGCCGCCCGCCGCGCCCTCGACCTTGCGGTAGCCGCTGGCCAGGGGCGTGCGCCAGCGCAGCGCGACCAGCACATGACGCTTCGCCAGCAGCTCGCTCAGGTCGGTGTCGTAGACGCCGTCGGGATCCAGGACGGTCGCCCGGGCGTCCAGCACGAGCGCCGCCGGGAGCAGACAGCGCAGGGTGCTGCCGACGATGTTGCCGCCGACCGTGGCCGCCCGGCGCACCGCGCCCGTGCCCACGCCGGAGGCCGCCCGGTGCAGTACCTCGGGCACGGTCGCGTCGACGCGGTGCAGCAGCACGGCGCCCCCGAGTTCCTCGGGGCCGACCACGCCCGCCTCCGGCAGGTTGCGCAGCGAGACGGCCTGCTCGGGGAAGCCGTCCCGCTGCCAGCCGGCCCACACCAGCGTCGCGCCGCCTATCGGTACCGCCCCCTCGGCCAGACACCGTTGTGCTTCGGCTATGGAGGAGGGAAGACGCAACTGCACGACAACCAACCTGCCTTCCCGGAGAGTTCGTGGGGAGGAGCGTGTCACTCACCCGCATGATCAATGGCAGAACGGATTCTGCCCAGGCGTACGGGGGCGCATACCGGGCTCACGGCTGCATCTCACGCAACGTCGAATTGCGTTGCGGCCGGTTCCGTCCGCCCGGATCCTGGGCTTCATGCCCTACCTCTTGCGTCCCGCCACGCTTGCCGACGCGCCCGCCGTCACCGACCTGCTCAACCAGATCGACGTGCTCGAGATCGGCCGTCCCGAGACGGACCTGCACACCGTCGAAGCGGATCTGAAGAACCCCGAGACCGATCTCGAACAGGACTCGTGGCTCGCCTTCGACGGGGACCGACTGGTGGTCTACGGGCTGCTGTGGGACGACTCGGCGGGCGAGCGCATCGACGTCGACCACTATGTGCTGCCCGCTCACCAGGAGGCCGGGAAGCTCGTCCTGGAGGCGATGGAGGCCAGGGCGCTGCGCAAGGCACGGGAGAACGGCGCCGAGCGCGCGGTGGTGCATCTGCATCTGAACGTGCGGCCGACGCTCGACACCGCTCTGCTGGACAAGCGCGGCTGGTCCGTGGTCCGCCGCTATCACGTGCTGCGCCGCGCGGTGGACGCGGCGGCCGACCGCGCGCCGCGGCCGCCCGCGGGGGTGCGGCTGCGGCCCTGCGCCACCGAGGCGGACCGGGTCCGCGTCCACGAGCTCTATCAGGCCGCTTTCGCGGAGCACTTCGACTTCCAGCCCCGCGCCTACCGGCAGTGGCTGCACGACATGGACGCCGAGGGGCTGGACTGGTCGCTGGTGTGGATCGTCACCGCGGACGATCTCGGGGACGCCGGGTTCCTGCTGGCCCGCAACGACCGGGAGGCCATGGGGTGGATCCGCAGCATCGGCGTCCTGCGCGAGGCCCGGGGCCGCGGCCTCGCCGGGCTGCTGCTGCGGCATGCCTTCGCCGCGTTCGCCGCACGGGGGCGGGACACGGTGGGGCTGGGCGTGGACACCTCCAACACCACCGGGGCTCCACAGCTGTACGCGCGGAGCGGGATGACCGTCCACTTCGCCGTGGACACCTGGGAGGCGGTCCTGCGCTGAACCGCCCCCGCCCCTCCGCCCGCCCCGCTCTCAGCCGTTCGAGGCCAGCCAGGGCTGCGGGTCGGCGTAGTAGCCGTCGTAGATCACCTCGAAGTGGAGGTGCGGGCCGGTGGACAGGCCGGTGGAGCCGACGCGTCCGATCGGGGTTCCGGTCCGCACGGTCTGTCCGACGGCGACCTCCATGGCCGACAGATGGCTGTACGTCGTCTGCAGGCGTTTGCCGTCGATGGCGCCGTGGTCGACGACGATGCGGTTGCCGTACGCCCTCGTCATGGCCGCGAACACGACCGTGCCGTCGCGCGCCGACGAGACCTGGGCGCCCTGGGGCGCGCCGAAGTCCACGCCGGTGTGCAGCTTGGTCACTCCCGTGAGGGGGTGCTGGCGCGAACCGTACGGGGAGGTGACGGTGAGGGTGGTGACGGGCGCGGCCAGGATCGCGTTCGCGAGCGGGCCGCCGGCGGAGTCGTCGCGGTCGAACGCCTCGTACCGCGCGAACAGGGCCTTCACCTCGGTGAGGTAGGTCTGTGCCGCGGTCGGCACCTTGCCGGCCTCGGCGACCGCGTCCGTGCCGACCGCGTACGCGGCGAGGGTCAGGTCCACGAGTTCGCCGGAGACAGTCCCGTCGGTCCGCAGATCGGTGATCTTCTCGGCGAGGGAGCAGTCCTGCCGGCCCAGGGCCATGATCGCGTCGGCCTGATCGAGCGGCGAGGAGCTGCCGTTGCCGTCGTCGTCCTTGCCCCAGGTCCGCCATTCGGCGTCCGTATAGGCGGCGATGCCCTGTTGCCGGGAGGCAGCGGCGGCGCCGGTGGCCGTGGCGCCGCCGTTGTCCCATCCGGAGAGCTGGTCGATCTGCGCGGCGAGGAGGGACGGGGTGACGACCGTGCAGGCTTCGGCCGCCTTGCGCAGCCAGGGCCCGTAAGTCTCGTCGACGCCGTTCGCGGTGGACTGCTGCGGGCCTTCGTCCTGCACCCAGTCCGTGGGGAGACCGCCGGTGAGGGCGAGGAATCCGGCCACCACCGACAGCGTCAGCAGGCCCGGCAGCACCATCAGGGTGAAGGCGCCCGGCCCGCGTCGACGCGGGGGCGGGGCGGAAGGCTGGGGCGCGGCAGGGTGCGGCGGCGGGGGCGCGGTCTCCGGTTCGTGGGCCGTGCGGGTGTCGACGGCGGGCTCGTCGCTCACGCGGAGAACTCCGGACGGTCCGTCACGAGCCGTGCCGGGAAAGTGCTGTTGTTCACGGCCGGACGTTAGTCCGCCGCCCGGCGCACGTCACCGGACGCAGGGGCAGACCCCCTGTCCGCGAGGGCAGACCTGACCGTCGGCGGTCCGTCAGGGGACCCGGCCTGTCGGAGGGGCTTGATAGAACAGGCGGCGCACGGGCCGGATCGCTTGTCGCCGGCCGCCGTACCGCACGAAAGGCTCCTGCCTTGACCCTGAGTCACATATCGGAACTGCACGGTCTGCCGGTCTACGACTTCCCGCTGCCCGACACAAGCCCCGCGGACCTGCCGGCGGCGGATTCCGTCGCCTGGAAGATCTCCTGGCACGAGGGGAACGGGGAGGAGGACGACTACGCCTCGTGCTGGGACCGTTTCCTGGAGACCGTGGACCCGGCGGGCGTGCGGGCCCTGGTCCTCGGGGCCGGGGCCTACGGCACCGAGAACGACTACGCCGACCCGCGCGAGACCGCCGAACTGCTCGCCGCTGCGGCGGACCGGCTCACCGGTCTTCGGGCGCTCTACCTCGCCGATCTCGATTTCGAGGAGTCCGAGCTCTCCTGGATCGTCCAGGACGACGTCAGCCAGTTCCTGGCCCCGTTCCCGAGGCTGGAGGAACTCGGCGTGCGCGGTTCGGGCAACGGCTTCAGCGACGGCACGGGGCTCGAGTTCAAGCCCCTGCGTCATGACGGGCTGCGCATCCTGCGCTTCGAGAACGGCGGGCTGCCCTCCCACGTGGTGCAGGGGCTCGCCGCCTCCGAGCTGCCCGCGCTGGAGCACCTGGACATCTGGCTGGGCGAGGAGTGGTACGGCCGCACCACGACCGTGGCCGACCTCGCTCCGATCCTCGACGGCTCCCGGTTCCCCGCGCTGCGCCGGCTGGGTCTGCAGAACGCAGACATCCAGGACGAGATAGCCGCGGCCGTCGCCTCCGCGCCGGTCGTCGCTCAGCTCACGGCCCTGCACCTGGGCCGCGGGGCCCTCGGCGACGCCGGCGCCGAGGCCCTGCTGAGCGGTCAGCCCCTGCTCCACCTCAAGGAGCTGGACCTGTCGCACCACTTCCTGTCGGACGCCATGATGGAGCGGGTGCGGCAGGCCCTGGAGCCCCACGGGGTGCAGGTCGACCTCTCCGAGCAGGAGGTCGAGGAGGACGGCGAGCGGTACGTGGTCGCCGGGGAGTGACCGCCGGCGACCGCGGTCTCACCCCACGACGACGAGCAGGTCGCCGCCCTCCACCTGCTGGATCCGGTTGATGGCCAGCCGCGACACCGTGCCGGCGTTCGGGGCGGTGATCGTGGCCTCCATCTTCATGGCCTCGATGGTGGCGACCGTCGCGCCGGCCTCCACCGCGTCGCCCTCGGCGACCGCCAGCGTGACGACGCCCGCGAACGGCGCCGCGACATGCGCGGGGTTGGCGCGGTCGGCCTTCTCGGTGACCGGGACGTCGGAGGCCGCCGCCTTGTCGCGGACCTGGATGGGCCGCAGTTGGCCGTTCAGGGACGACATGACGGTGCGCATGCCGCGTTCGTCGGCCTCGCCGACGGCCTGGAGCTCGATCAGCAGCCGCACGCCCGGGTCGAGGTCGACGGCGTACTCCTTGCCCGGGCGCAGGCCGTAGAAGAAGTCCTTGCTGTCGAGGACGCTGGTGTCGCCGAAGGCCTGGCGGTGGGTCTCGAAGTCGCGCGTCGGGCCGGGGAAAAGCAGCCGGTTGAGGGTGCTGCGGCGGGTCTTCTCCAGTCCCTCGCGGTCCTCGGTGGTCAGGTCCGGCACGGGCTTGGCCGCGGCGCGGCCCTGGAGGGCCTTGCTGCGGAACGGCTCGGGCCAGCCGCCGGGCGGGGTGCCGAGCTCGCCGCGCAGGAAGCCGATGACGGAGTCGGGGATGTCGTAGCGGTCGGGGGTCGCCTCGAAGTCCTGCGGGGACACCCCGGCGCCGACGAGGTGCAGGGCGAGGTCGCCGACCACCTTGGACGAGGGGGTGACCTTGACGAGGTGGCCGAGGATGCGGTCGGCGGCGGCGTACATCGCCTCGATGTCCTCGAAGCGGTCGCCGAGGCCGAGCGCGACGGCCTGGGTGCGCAGGTTGGAGAGCTGCCCGCCGGGGATCTCGTGGTGGTAGACGCGCCCGGTCGGGGAGGCGAGGCCGGCCTCGAAGGGGGCGTAGATCCGGCGGACGCCCTCCCAGTAGGGCTCCAGGTCGCCGACGGCCTGGAGGTCGAGGCCGGTGGGCCGCTCGGAGTGGTCGGTCGCGGCGACGATCGCCGACAGGGAGGGCTGCGAGGTCGTGCCCGCCATGGAGGCGACCGCGCCGTCCACCGCGTCCGCGCCGGCCTGGATCGCGGCCAGGTAGGTGGCGAGCTGACCGCCCGCCGTGTCGTGGGTGTGCAGGTGCACGGGCAGTTCGAACTCGCGGCGCAGCGCGGACACGAGCTTTGCGGCGGCCGGGGCGCGCAGCAGGCCGGCCATGTCCTTGACGGCCAGGACGTGGGCGCCCGCCTCGACGATCTGCTCGGCCAGCCGCAGGTAGTAGTCGAGGGTGTAGAGGCGCTCGTTCGGGTCGGACAGGTCGGAGGTGTAGCAGAGGGCGACCTCGGCGACGGCCGTCCCGGTCTCGCGTACGGCGTCGATGGCGGGCCGCATCTGGCCGACGTCGTTGAGCGCGTCGAAGATGCGGAAGACGTCGATGCCGGTGGCGGCGGCCTCCTGCACGAAAGCGTCGGTGACCTCGGTCGGGTACGGGGTGTAGCCGACGGTGTTGCGGCCGCGCAGCAGCATCTGGAGGCAGATGTTGGGGACGGCCTCCCGCAGGGCCGCCAGCCGCTCCCAGGGGTCCTCGGCGAGGAAGCGCAGGGCGACGTCGTAGGTGGCGCCGCCCCAGCACTCCAGGGAGAGCAGGCCCGGCAGGGTGCGGGCGACCAGCGGGGCGGAGGCCAGCAGGTCCTTGGTGCGGACCCGGGTGGCGAGCAGGGACTGGTGGGCGTCGCGGAAGGTGGTGTCTGTGACGCCGATGGTGGGCGACTCGCGCAGCCAGCGGGCGAAGCCCTCGGGGCCGAGGTGGACCAGCCGCTGCCGGGAGCCCGCGGGCGGCTCGCCGGCGGGCAGCGGCGGCAGCTTGGTGGTCGGGTCGATCAGCTCGGGCCGCTCGCCGTGCGGCTTGTTGACGGTGACGTCGGCGAGGTAGGTCAGCAGCTTGGTGCCGCGGTCGGCGGAGGTGCGGGCGGTGAGCAGGTGCGGCCGTTGTTCGATGAAGGACGTGGTGACGCGTCCGGCCTGGAAGTCGGCGTCGTCGAGGACGGCCTGGAGGAACGGGATGTTGGTGGCCACGCCGCGGATGCGGAACTCGGCCACGGCGCGCCGGGCGCGGCCGATCGCCGTCTGGAAGTCGCGGCCCCGGCAGGTGAGCTTGACCAGCATCGAGTCGAAGTGCGCGCTGATCTCGGTACCGGCGTGGGTGGTGCCGCCGTCGAGGCGGATGCCGGAGCCGCCGGGCGAGCGGTAGGCGCTGATGCGGCCGGTGTCCGGGCGGAAGCCGTTGGCGGGGTCCTCGGTGGTGATCCGGCACTGGAGGGCGGCGCCGTGCAGTTGTACCGTCTCCTGGGAGAGGCCGAGGTCGGCGAGGGTCTCGCCGGCGGCGATGCGCAGCTGGGCCTGGACCAGGTCGACGTCGGTGACCTCCTCGGTCACCGTGTGCTCGACCTGGATGCGCGGGTTCATCTCGATGAAGACGTGGTTGCCTTCGGGGTCGAGGAGGAACTCGACGGTGCCGGCGTTGCGGTAGCCGATCTCGCGGGCGAAGCGGACGGCGTCGGCGCAGATGCGGTCCCGCAGCTCGGGGTCGAGGTTGGGCGCGGGGGCCAGCTCGATCACCTTCTGGTGCCGGCGCTGGACCGAGCAGTCCCGCTCGAAGAGGTGGATGACGTCGCCCGCGCCGTCGGCGAGGATCTGCACCTCGATGTGGCGGGGGTCGACGACGGCCTTCTCCAGGAAGACGGTGGGGTCGCCGAAGGCGGACGCGGCCTCGCGGGACGCCGCCTCGATGGACTCGCGCAGGGTGGCCGGGTCCCCGACGCGGCGCATGCCGCGCCCGCCGCCGCCGGCGACCGCCTTCACGAACACGGGGAAGCCGATCTCCTCGGCGGCCCGGACGAGTTCGTCGACGTCGTTGGAGGGGGCGGACGAGCCGAGCACGGGCACGCCCGCGGCGCGGGCCGCGGCCACCGCGCTCGCCTTGTTGCCGGTCAGTTCGAGGGTGCGGGCGTCGGGCCCGACGAACGTGATGCCCGCCTCCTCGCACGCGCGCGCGAGTTCGGGGTTCTCGGAGAGGAACCCGTAGCCCGGGTAGACGGCGTCGGCACCCGCTCGCCGGGCGGCGCCGACGATCTCCTCCACGGAGAGGTAGGCGCGCACGGGGTGCCCGGGTTCGCCGATCTCGTAGGCCTCGTCGGCTTTCTGCCGGTGCAGCGAGTTGCGGTCCTCGTGCGGGAAGACGGCGACCGTGCGCGCGCCCAGCTCATAGCCGGCGCGGAATGCACGGATCGCGATCTCGCCGCGGTTGGCGACCAGCACCTTGCGGAACATCCTGGACCCCTTCAGCCTGACGGTGACGGGACCCATCGTGGCGGTGAGTGACCGGGTTGGCCATGTGAGTCCGGCCACTCACCGCATGTCTCGCTCGTTCGGACCGTGATCGACTGCATTCGACGCCCGAGTCAGGTGGCCGTGGCCGCCGCGGCGGCCCGTCCGGCCTGGCGCCCCGAGAACAGGCAGCCGCCGAGGAAGGTGCCTTCCAGGGAGCGGTAGCCGTGGACCCCGCCGCCGCCGAAGCCGGCGACCTCGCCGGCCGCGTACAGACCGGGCACGGGGTTCCCGGCGGCGTTCAGGACCCTCCCGGAGAGGTCGGTCTGCAGGCCGCCGAGGGTCTTGCGGGTGAGGACGTTGAGGCGTACGGCGATCAGCGGTCCGGCACTGGAGTCGAGGATCCGGTGGATGGACGCCGTGCGGCTGAGCGAGTCGCCGGTGTAGTTCAGGGCGTTGCGAATGCCCATGACCTGGACGTCCTTGGTGTAGCTGTTGTCGATCTCGCGGTCGCGGGCCTCGATCTGCCGTTTGAGATCGGCGAGCTGGATCAGGTTGTCGCCGGTCAGCTTGTTCATGCCGGCGACGAGGTCGGTGAGCGTCGTGGCGACGACGAAGTCCGCGCCCTTGTTCTTGAACTTCTCGATCGGCTCCGGGGTCTGCCAGATGCGGGACAGCAGCTGCCAGATGTTCTTGTTGGTGAGGTCCGGGTTCTGTTCGGACCCGGAGAGTGCGAACTCCTTGGCGATGATCTTCTGGGTGGTGACGAACCAGGAGTAGTCGTAGCCGGAGTCGGTGATCGTCTTGAGGGTGTGCAGGGTGTCGTAGCCCGGGATGTCGGGGGTGTCGAACCGCTTGCCCTTGGCGTCGAACCACATCGAGGACGGGCCGGGCAGGATGCGGATGCCGTGGCCGGGCCAGATCGGGTCGTAGTTGCGCAGGCCCTCGGTGTAGTGCCACATGCGGTCGGGGTTGACGATGCGGCCGCCCGCCTTCTCGGTGATGGCGAGCATCCGGCCGTCGACGTGCGCGGGGACGCCGGTGACCATGAACTTCGGCGGGGTGCCCATGCGGGCGGGCCAGTTCTGCCGTACGAGGTCGTGGTTGGCGCCGATGCCGCCGGAGGTGACGACGACGACCGGGGCGCGCAGTTCGAACTGGCCGACGACCGTGCGGGAGCTGGGCTTGCCGCGGGCCACGCCGCTGGGCTCCAGGACCGCGCCGCGGACGCCGGTGACGACTCCGCCGGTGGTGACGACCTCGTCGACGCGGTGGCGGAACTTGAAGGTCACCTTGTTGTCCTCGACGGCGGCCCGCACCTTCTTCTCGAACGGCTCGACCACGGCCGGTCCGGTCCCCCAGGTGACGTGGAAGCGCGGCACCGAGTTGCCGTGGCCCGTGGCGAGGCCGCCGCCGCGCTCGGCCCAGCCGACGATCGGGAACCACTGCACGCCGAGCCCGGCCAGCCAGGACCGCTTCTCGCCGGACGCGAACTCGACGTAGGCCTTGGCCCACTGGGCCGCCCAGTAGTCCTGGCCCTTGGGGTCGTCGACGCCCCGGTCGAAACCGGCCGTGCCCTGCCAGTCCTGCCAGGCCAGGTCGTAGGTGTCCTTCACGCCCATGAGCCGCTGTTCGTCGGAGTTGACGAAGAACAGGCCGCCGAAGGACCAGAACGCCTGGCCGCCGATGCTCGCCTCGGGTTCCTGGTCGAGGAGCAGCACCTTGCGGCCGGCGGCGGCGAGCTCGGCGGTCGCGACGAGACCGGCGAGTCCGTGGCCGACGACGATCGCGTCGGCGTCCTGCGACTCGGCGCCGAAGGCCGGGAAGGCCTGGGCCGCGAGGGTCGCGCCCGCGACGACCCCGCCGGCCACGGTCAGGGCGTGGCGGCGGGTGATGGCGGCGGCTGCGGGGTTGTCCATGAGCGGCCCTCCCGGGGAAGTTGCAAGAGGCGATGCAAAGGGCAGTGCGTGGGGCGGCACCTGGGTGATGCTTGACCAAGGCTTGGGCGGTACTTGGCCGGTACCTGGGCGCGTGGCACAGGGCTGTTCCTGCGACAAAGGCGCTGTTACCGTCGGTAGCCCACAGGAAACCAGGTCGTCACAGCGGTGCGATAGTGCACGGCAGCCAACACGGCCACCGCTTGCTTGTGGCCCGGAGACATCGGCCGGGCGGGAAGGGGACCATGACCGTCGTTCACGGCCCGGAGCAGATCGCGGCCGTTCTGCGGGGCATGGCCGACGATCCCGAGGTGTGCGGCGAGCTCGTCGGGGCCGCCCGCAGTCAGTCCCCGGAGCTGTCCCGGCTCGCCGAGGAGGCGACCCGTTCGCATGTGGCGGCGATGATCCGGGCGGCCGGCCCCTGGTTCACGGCGCTGGAGCGGCCGGGCGCGGTCGAGGAGCAGGACTTCACCGCCGCGCTGCTGCTGGGCGCCGACCGTGCCGTCCAGGGGGTCGCGGTGACCTCGGTGCTGCGCGGGGTGCAGGCGGCGCTGGCGCGCGCGTCGGAGATCGCGGTGGACCGCTGCCGCGGCGCGGGGGTGCCGGACCGGGTGCTGCTGTCGGTGGTGCTGCGGCTGCAGGAGTACGGCAACGCGGTGGAACGGCACGTGGTGCACGGCTATCGCGCGGCCGAGCACGAGGCCCCCCGCGCGATGGGCGCGCTGCGCACCCGTCTGCTGCGCCGGATCCTGCTGGGCGAAGTCACCCCGCACGCCCAGGAGTTGGCGCAGGCGGGGATCCGGTCGGACGCCGCGGGGCGGTACCACTGCCTCGCCGCGATCCCGGCCCGTCGCCGCTCGCTGCGCTCGGCGCACGCGGTCACGGGGACGGTCGACGGACATCTGGCCGGGCTGTGTCCACGTCCGCCCGGCGCCGACGAGATCGCCCCGGACGCCCTCGTCGTGGTCGCGCCGGCCGCCGCCCTGTCCCAACTGCCCGCGCGCTACCGGCTGTGCGTGCGGGCGGTGGAGCTCGGCCGGGAGCAGGGGATGCGCGGCCTGTACGACGTGACCGACTTCGCGGCCCGGCTGGCGCTCGCCGAACAGCCGTTGCTGGGTTCGCTGCTGAGCGGCCGGTTCCTGGGGGAGCTCGATCCGGCGAACGAGTTCCATCGCCAACTCGCCCTCACCGCACGGGCGTTCCTCGACAACGGGCGTCGCCTGGACCAGACGGCCGCGGCCCTGTTCACCCATCCCAACACCGTCCGCTACCGGTTGGGCCGGCTCCGGCAGATCACCGCCGCACCCCTCGCCGACGGCGCGCCGGGCCCGATGGACGGGCTCCACTGGTGGTGGGCGCTCACCTCGTGGCTGGACTCCCCGGGACCGGCGCCGCGCGACTGAGCAGGACCGTACGCCGACACCCGCCCCGCATTTCCTCGCGTTCGACCTGTCGGACATTGTTCGAGATCTATTGACGTGACCCTGCCGACCGTTTGACACTCTCGCAACATCACGTCACACGGCTGAAACGGCGGGCGCATATGACGCACAGGGAACGGCTTCGCGGACGTGCGAGACGCGGGGCGGGACAACTGGCCGCGCTGACCGCCGTTTCGCTCCTCATGGGCCTCGCCGGGGCCACTGCTCCCGTAAGGGCGGCGGAGAGCACGGCCGGGAGCTCGGCGGGGAGTGCGGAGGTCACCGACGGCCTCGCCCTCTGGTACAAACTCGACGGCGCGTCCGGCACGACAGTGCCCGACGCCTCCGGCCACGGCCTGGACGGCACGGTCAACGGCACCGCCGACTGGTCCGCCGACGGCCGGGGTCTCGCCTTCAACGGCTCCGACACCTACGTCAAGGCGCCCAACGACGTACTCAAGGGCCTGAGTTCGATCAGCGTCGCGATGGACGTGAAGCTCGACGCCGCCCAGACCACGCCGTACTTCCTCTACGGCTTCGGCAACACCAGCGGCGGCACCGGCAACGGCTACCTGTTCACGACGGGCAACTCCCTCCGTACCTCGATCGCCTCCGGCAACTGGTCGACGGAGCAGACCACCAAGCCCGCCGACTCCCACAACCTGAGCCGCTCGGTGTGGAAGCACCTCACCTACACCCAGACCGGCAGCACCGGCGTGCTGTACGAGGACGGCGTGGAGGTCGCCCGCAACACGGCCGTCACCATCACGCCGGGCGCGATCGGCTCCGGCACGACGACCGCCAACTACCTCGGCAAGTCGGTGTACACGAGCGACAAGCTGTTCAAGGGCAGCATGCGCGACTTCCGGGTGTACGACCGCGCGCTGGCCGCCGCCGAGGTCGAGCAGCTCGCCCTCCCCGTGGCCACGCAGGGCGTCGAGGACGACAAGGCCGCACTGAACCTCGGCGACACGAGCGCCGTCACGGCCGACCTGACCCTGCCGAAGACCGGCCCGGCGGGCGGCTCCACGATCACCTGGGCCAGCGACGACACCGACGTGGTGACCGACGCCGGCAAGGTGACCCGCCCGGCCGCGGGCGAGCCGGACGGCCACGTCACGCTCACCGCGACCCTGAAGAAGGGCACGGTCACCGCCACCCGCACCTTCGACGTCACGGTCCTCGCCGCGTTCGACGACGCCACCGCCGCCGCACAGGCCGCCGAGGCGCTCACCGTCCACAACCTCGACGACGTACGCGGCAACCTCGCCCTCCCGGCGACCGGTTCCTCCAGCACGGCCGTCACCTGGAGCTCCGCGCGGCCCGACGTCGTCTCCGCGGACGGTGCGGTCCACCGCCCGGCGCACGGCGCCGGCCCCACCACCGTCGAGCTGACCGCGACCGTCGCCAAGGGCACGGCGACGGCGACCCGCGTGTTCACCGCGAAGGTCCCCGCGCTCCCCGCGAAGGAAGCCCTCAAGGGCTATATGTTCAGCTACTTCACCGGCGAGGGCACCTCGGACGGCGAGCAGCTCTACGCCGCGCTCAGCAAGGGCGACGACCCGATGAAGTGGCGGGAGCTGAACGACGGCAAGCCCGTCCTGACCTCCACGCTCGGCGAGCAGGGCCTGCGCGACCCGTTCATCATCCGCTCCCCCGAGGGCGACAAGTTCTACCAGATCGCCACCGACCTCAGGATCTACGGCAACGGCGACTGGGACGCCTCCCAGCGCACCGGCAGCAAGTCCGTCATGGTCTGGGAGTCCACCGACCTCGTCCACTGGACGAACCAGCGGCTGGTGAAGGTCTCCCCCGACAGCGCCGGCAACACCTGGGCGCCGGAGGCGTACTACGACTCCACGCTCGGCGAGTACGTCGTGTTCTGGGCGTCGAAGCTCTACGCCAACGAGGCGCACTCCGGCGACACCTACAACCGGATGATGTACGCCACCACCCGTGACTTCTACACCTTCAGCGAGCCGAAGGTCTGGATCGACCGCGGCTACTCGGTCATCGACTCCACGGTGATCCAGCACGACGGCACGTACTTCCGGCTGTCGAAGGACGAGCGCAACAACTCCTCCTCCACCCCCAACAGCAAGTTCGTCTTCGAGGAGAAGAGCGACTCGCTGCTGGACCTCTCCTGGGACGCGGTCGCCGAGGGCATCGGCAAGGGCGCGATGAACGCGGCCGAGGGGCCGCTGGTGTTCAAGTCGAACACCGAGGACAAGTGGTACGCGTTCCTCGACGAGTTCGGCGGCCGCGGCTACATCCCGTTCGAGACGACGGACCTCGCGTCGGGCGTCTGGACCCCGGTCGCCGACTACGACCTGCCGGCCAGGCCCCGCCACGGCACCGTCCTGCCGGTCACCCAGGCCGAGTACGACCGGCTGCTGAACGCCTACCAGCCGGACCAGATCGTCGAGTCCGTCGAGGACGTCGCGGTGCAGACCCGGATCGGCGAGGCCCCGGTGCTGCCCGCGACCGTGATCGCGACCTACGCCGACGGCGTCAAGCGCCCGGTGGCGGTGGACTGGGACGACGTTCCGGCTTCCCGCTACGCGCAGGCCGGCACGTTCACCGTGACCGGCGGTCTGCCGGACGGCGCCGCGCTGCCGGTGCGGGCCGAGGTGACGGTCTCCACGGAGGGCGCCGACGTGCCCGCCGACCTGCTGCTGCACTACGGCTTCGACGAGACGTCCGGCAGCATCGCCCGTGACTCCAGCGGCCACGGCTACCACGGCGCCTACGTCCGCACGCCCGCCTTCGGCACCGGCGTGGACGGCGGCTCGTATCTCATGTCCGGCGCGAGCGACTCGCCGTACGTGAAGATCCCGAACGGCGTGCTGAAGAACGCCGACAGCGTGACGGTGTCGACCTACGCCAAGTGGAAGGGCGGCAGCAGCTTCCAGTGGCTGTTCGGGCTCGGCCCAAACAGCGACAAGTACCTGTTCGCGACGCCCTCCAACGGCGGTTCGAGCCTGTACTCGGCGATCACGAAGGCCAGTTGGTCGGCGGAGTCGAAACTGACGGGCGGCTCGCAGCTCACGCCCGGCGAGTGGCGGCACGTCACCGTGACCCTCGACGGCACGACCGGCACGATGGTCCTCTACGTCGAGGGCATCGAGGCGGCCCGCACCACGACGAGTATCAAGCCGTCCGAGCTGTACGACGCCGACAAGGACTACAGCGGCTACATCGGCAAGTCCCTGTACTCGGCCGACCCGTACTTCGGCGGCGAGGTCGACGACTTCCGCATCTACGACCGCGCCCTGACGGCCACGGAGGTCATGGAGCTCAGCGGCAACACCGCGGGCGTCGCCAAGGCCACCCACCCCGCGCTGAAGGTCGACGCGATCGTCGACGACGCCGACAGCAGGATCACCCTGCCGCTCAAGGAAGGCAGCGATCTCACCGCGCTGGCACCGGAGTTCACCCTGGCCCACGGCGCGGCGATCAGCCCTGCCTCCGGCAGCGTCCACGACTTCACCGAGCCGGTGACGTACGAGGTGACCGGCTCCGACGGCAGGAAGCGCGCCTGGACCGTGTCGGCACTGGTGATGAGGAGCCCGGTCCTGCCGGGTCTCAACGCCGACCCGAACATCGTCCGCTTCGGCGACACCTTCTACATGTACCCGACCACCGACGGCTTCGAGGGCTGGAGCGGCACGCAGTTCAAGGCGTACTCGTCGACCGACCTGGTGCACTGGACGGACCACGGCGTCATCCTCGACCTGGGGCCCGACGTGAGCTGGGCCGACAGCAGGGCGTGGGCGCCGACGACGGCCGAGAAGAACGGCAAGTACTACTTCTACTTCTGCGCCGACGCCAACATCGGCGTCGCGGTCTCCGACTCCCCCACCGGGCCCTTCAAGGACGCGCTGGGCAGGCCGCTGCTGAAGGCGGGCGACTTCACCGGGCAGATGATCGACCCGGCGGTCTTCACCGACGACGACGGCCAGACCTACCTGTACTGGGGCAACGGCCGCGCCTATGTGGTCCCGCTCAACGACGACATGGTCTCCTTCGACGCCTCGAAGGTCACCGACATCACCCCGAGCGGCTACAACGAGGGCACCTTCGTCGTCAAGCGGCAGGGCACCTACTACTTCATGTGGTCGGAGAACGACACCCGGGACGAGAACTACCGGGTCGCCTACGCCACCGGGTCCTCCCCGACCGGTCCGTGGACCAAGCGCGGAGTGATCCTGGAGAAGGACCTCTCGCTGGGCATCAAGGGCCCCGGCCATCACTCCGTCGTCCAGGTCCCGGGGACCGACGACTGGTACATCGCCTACCACCGGTTCGCCGTCCCCGGCGGTGACGGCATGCACCGCGAGACCACCGTCGACAAGCTGGAGTTCGACGCCGACGGCCTGATCAAGAAGGTCGTGCCGACGCTCACGAGCATCGACCCGGTCACCGTCGTCCACGCCGGTCCGGACGCCGACGGCGTCGAGGGCTCCGCGATCGCGCTGAACGGCACGGTCTCCGGGGCGGGCGGTGCGCAGTGGACGGCCGAGAAGGGCGCGCCGTGCACGATCGCGGACGCCGCTGCCGCCCGGACCACGCTCACCTGCACCGACAACGGCGCCTACACCCTCACCCTGACCGGCGGCCGCAGCACCGACACGGCCGTCGTCACCGTGACGAACGCGGCGCCCTCGATCACCTCCGCCGCCGGCCCGGCGACCCCGGTCCCGGTCGGTCGGCCCGCGGTCGTCACCGCCCGGTTCACCGACCCCGGCGCCGGTGACAGCCACACCTGCACGGTCGACTGGAAGGACGGCGGCAAGCCGGCCGCCGGCAAGGTCACCGCGTCCGGTTGCCGTGCGGAGCACGTCTACATCTCGGCCGGCATCCGCCAGCCGGTGATCACCGTCACCGACGACGACGGCGGCGCGAACAGCACGACGCTGCCCGAGGCGATCGTGTACGACCGGGCGGCCGGCCCGGTGGTGGGCGCGGGAACCGTCGGCAAGGCGTTCTTCTCCCTCGCCGTCGGTTACCTCCCCGGGGCCTCCGCCCCGGCCGGAGCGGTCGCCTTCGACCTCGGTCCGGCCCATCTGAAGTTCCGGTCCGCCAAGACCGACTGGCTCGTGGTCTCCGGCTCCCGGGCCGTCCTCCAGGGCTCCGGCACGGTGAACGGCAAGAGCGGCTACAGCTTCCGGATCACCGCGACGGACGGCCCGGACACCTTCCGCATCAAGATCTGGAAGACGTCCGGCGGACAGGTCGTCCACGACAGCGGCACAGCGCCGGTCCGCGGCATCGTCACGGTCGGAGTCCGACGCCGGTAGGGCAGCAGTGAACGGTTAAGGTCATGGGCCCCTGTCCTGCGGCAGGGGGCCCGTTCCGTGGGCTTTCCCTGGGGGTTCGAGACGTGCCGACACCTGACGACATCTGGCAGGACGCCGACCTGCCCACCCGGCGGCTCGCCGGGCTGGCGCTGAATCCCGCCACCCCGCAGGACATGCTGCTGCACCTGCTGGCCGAGGCCCCGCTCGCCGCACGGATGGTGCTGTGCCGGGACCGGGTCCTGCCGTCGGCGGTCGTCGACGCCGTGATCGCGCACCCCGACCATCGCACCCGCAGCTTCTTCGCCCGCAATCCCCATGCCGATCCGGCCCAGCGCGCACGGCTCCTGCACGATCCGCACTGGTTCGTCCAGGCCCACCTCGCCCAGGGACCCGGGCTGGACCACGACGGGCCGCCACTGCCCGACGACGCCATCGTGCACATGCTCAACAGCTACGAGCAGGAACACCTCGGCGGTTCCTTCTTCCGGCAGTTCTCGCTCGGGCTGCGCCGGTCCATGCACACGCATCCGGATCCGAGGGTCCGCGCCTGGGGCGTCGGCTGGGAGTGGACGTGGCTGCCCGCCGAGACACGGGCCGCGCTGCTGACGGACCCCGACGACGAGGTCCGGGCGAGGGCCCAGCGGCATCTGCGCCACGAGGACCCGGTGTGGGTCGAGAGCGTCCTGCCCGACCGTCCGTGTCACGGCCGCACCGGCGCCCTGCTGCACAATGCCCTCAGCAGGGCGGTCGTGGACGGGGTCCTCACCGCGCCGGCCGGCCCGCAGGACCGGTGGATGATCGCCGGGAATCCGACCTTGCCGCCCGATGTGGTCAGGCTCCTGGCCGCCGATCCGGACCCGGAGGTCCGTGCGGAGATCGCCGGCCGCACCGACCTCGGCCCCGCCGAGCGCCGCACCCTCGCCGCCGACCCCGTGCCGGACGTGCGCAGGGCGGTCGCGCGCCACCCGGACCTCGGCCTCGCCGAGCGGCAGGCCCTCGCCGCGGATCCCGACCCGGGCGTGCGGCTGGCCGTCTCCGTGCACCCCGCGTGGAGCGAGGAGGAGCGGGCCGGAATCGACTACGCGGTCCCCTTGGACGGGCCCTTCCTGTTCCGTCCCGAGCCGTTGACGCCCCCGGACCCCGAGGCCGTCCGCCAGGACGCGCTGTCCGGTCACCCGATGCTGCGCCGGGACGCCGCACGGGTGCACACCCTGCCGGCCGACCTGGTGGCCCGGCTGGCCGTCGACGACGACCTGGGCGTGCGCGTCCTGCTGGCCCAGAACCACCCGGACGCCCCGGCTGCCCTGCTGCTGCGCAGCTTCCTCGAGTACACCGGCCATGAGCGCGACCGCCTCCTCACCCGCCCGCACTTCCCCACCGACGGACTGGCCGGTCACGCCGACGACGAGGATCCCGCCGTCCGGGCGCTCGCCGCCCGCGACCCCGAGGTCCCGCCGGCCGCCGTGGAGCGGCTCACCCGGGACCCCGACCCCGTCGTCCGGGCCGCGTTCGCACGCCACCCGAACCTCGAGCCGTCCCGGCTGGCGGAGCTCCTCGACGACGAGGAACTGGTCCACCACGCGGCCGCCAACCCGGCGTTGCCCGCATCGACGATCCGCGCTCTGGTGAGCGCCTGCGCCGGGTCAGCCGACGGCGAGTAGCGCTTCCAGCGCCGTCGCCGTCTCGGGGTGGCGGGCGAGCAGGGCCGCTCCGGCGGGCGTGGCTTCGGCGGTCTCCCACGTCCCTTCGCAGCCCAGCAGGTCCGCGAGCGCGTCGCAGGTCGCGGGGTGGGAGGTCAGGAGCGGGAGGCCGACTCCGGTGCTCGGCCCCGACTCCAGACGCAGGCGCGGCGGTTCCTGCGGAAGTCGCCATGGCGGCACCCAGCTGTCCAGCTCCGCGAGCCGGGCGGGGAAGACACGGCCGGCCTCGCGGATCAGCAGCGGGGCCAGCTCGCTGCCGCCCGCCCGCAGGCCGGTGATCAGCGTCGGGAGCCAGGGCAGCAGCACCGGGTCCGGGAGCCGGGCGAACGCGTTGGACACGGCCTCGACGACGAAGTCGGCCAGGCCCGGCACCGGTTCCAGGGCGTGCACGAACCCGCTGAGGTAACGGGGGTAGGCGGGGACCACCAGCGGGTTGCCGAGCAGTTCGGCGCAGCGCGCCCGCAGCGCCGACCTCGACAGCGTGCCCAGGTGGGTCTGCGCCGCCCACAGCAGTGCGGTGCGGGAGGGCTCGGCCGGGTGGGACTGGGCGAGGGCGAGTTCGAGCTGGGCGCGGTCGCAGCCGAGGGACAGGGCCAGGCTCTCCATGCCGAACAGGAAGCCCAGCATGGCCGCGACCTGGCGGACGGTGGCGTCGTCGTCGGTGAACGCCGTCGGCAGCAGTGTGCAGTAGTGCGCGTAGCCGGCCTTGACGAAGGACTCGATCCAGGGCGGCAGCACCGGTTCGGCGGTGCGGTAGTAGGCCAGCAGCCGGCGCACCCGGCGCAGCACCTCCGGCGCGCCGTCGACGCTGCGCTCGCCCGCCAGCACCTCCAGGGCACGGGTGCCGAGCTCGTCGGCGAGCCGACGGCTGCGCAGATGCAGGATGGCGTCCTCGACGGCCTCCAGGACCTGGGCGGCCGTGGCCTGCGGGGCGTACGCGGCGCGCCGCAGCCGCTGTTCGAGGACCTGCTCGATGCTGACGCCCTCGTAGCCGAGCTCGATGAGGGCGCGCTGGTGGGTGCCCAGGGCCAGGTCCCAGGACTCCTGGATGGGGCGTTCGCCGAGCCGCCGTTCGCCCATGATGGGCCGGGCGGCGCCGTCGGGCAGCAGACGGCGCAGCATCCACAGCAGGTCGGAGCAGTGCTCCAGTTCCGGCCGCGAGGCGATGTCCAGCAGGGCCCGCTGCACTCCGCGTTGCTGGAGCTTCAGGTTCAGCGGGGCGAGCCGGTCGTGCACGTCGCGGGCCAGCGGCGGCAGCGCGTCGTAGCCGACCTGGCCGACGCGGTCGCCGCCCATCATGATCTCGACCAGCCGGCCGACGTCCCGCCGGCCCGGGACCGCGTCCTTCTCGATGCAGGTGACGGCCGCGTCCTGGAAGTCGTACGGCGTCGGCTTGGCGCGCTCGCGCATCCCGGCCAGCAGGATCGACGTCTCGAAGACGGCGATGGCGTCGGCGGTGGAGGCGAGGTAGCCGTTGCGGCGGGCCGCGCGCACGATGTCCACCGACCAGCCGAGCAGTTCGGCCTCGTCGAGGCGGTCGAGCGCGGGCGGGCGCCGGAGGAAGCCGGTGAGCCGGTCGGCGGGCGGGGCGGCCGGGACCGGCGCGGGGAGGGCCTTCTTCGCCGTGGACTTCTTCGCCGTGGGCTTCTTCGTGCCCGCCTGGCCCTCCAGGCGGAACGGGCGGACGCCGGTGCGCTTGACGTTCTTCGCCCATTCCGTCGCGGCGATGGACACCGAGCCCGCGGCGAGGCCGAACTGCGCCTCGATCGCCGCGTGGCTGGACGGGATCAGACCGTGCCGCCACTTGGTGGGGCTCGGCGGGCTGATGGTGAAGGCGTCGCTGCCGTGCACGCCGAACTCCTCGACGCGGCTGGCCGCGTGGAAGGCGCCGCAGACGTAGAGGCAGTCGGCGGGGTCGGCGCCGGTGGCGGCGAGGTGCTCGCGCATCCGCGTCCACATGTACCGCTCGCGGTCCTCGTCGACCCGGACCTTCCCGGGGTCGCCGGGGGCGAGACGCCGGAAGAGGCTGCCGATGAGCAGCATCACCTGGCGGTAGGTGTCGTGGTCGCTGTCGCCGAGGGGGAGTTCGACGTACTGGTGCCACCACTCCGACCAGTGCCGGACCCGGCCGTGGCGCAGGAGGTGCTCCTCCAGTTCGGCGAAGCGCGGGCGCAGACGGCCGATCTCCACGCCGACGGCGTCGCCGTGCAGGGCGGCCTGCTCCGGCGCCTCGGGCGCGTCGGGGTCGGGGTCGGGGACGGGGTCCACCGGTGTGCCGGGTTCGGTGAGGTGCTCGGTCTCCCACTGGAAGACGTGGTCCGAGGAGCGGTCGACGAGGACCAGTTCGACGCCCGGGGTGTCGAGGGCGTAGGCGATGGCCTGGTACTCGGCGGAGGCCTCGGTGACCGGGGCGACCACGGAGAGCGGCGCCCAGTCGAGGGGGAAGCCCTCGATCTCGCTGGCGAAGGCCTGGACCGCCACCGGGAGACGGCAGTTGCGCAGCTCCGTGAGCAGCGGCGCCATGTCCTCGCACAGCTCCAGGTAGACCACCTTCGGCTGCTTCTCGCGCAGCCGACGGGCCATGGCGATCGCCGAGGCCGGTGAGTGGTGACAGACCGGGAAGATCTCCAGCGGTTCGCGCACCGCGCGTTCGACGTCGTCGACGATGCCCCGCAGGATGCCCTCCAGGGCTCCGGGACCGTCGGCGAACTCCGTCGCCGCCTCGTGGAGTTGGCCGCGCAGGGCCTCGAAGGGGCCGCCGCTCATGACAGGGTCGCGATCGCGTCGCGGCCGCCCTGGAGGAACTCCGGCCAGGAGCCGCCCTCTTCCTTGCTGCGCGGTTCGACCACGCCGTGCAGGTACTTGTTGAGGATGGCGAGGTCCTCGGGCTCGCGCCGGGCCAGCGAGCCGACGAGCGAGGCGGCGAGGGCGTGTGCGGTGAGGGCGCGCTCGCCGAAGAAGTTGCTGTGCAGGATGGCGTCCTCCAGGACGCCGATCTGCTCGGCGGTGGACAGGGCGGACTCCAGCTTCTCGTCGTCGCTGCCGGCGGCGGCCGAGGAGGCCCGCAGGTCGGCGAAGCTCTGCAGCAGCACGTCCAGCAGGGTCGGCGGGACGTCCAGTTCGATCTGGTGGCGGCGCAGCAGTTCCTCGGTGCGGAAGCGGACGATCTCCGCCTCGCTCTTCTTGTTCGTCACCACCGGGATGCGGACGAAGTTGAAGCGGCGCTTGAGCGCGGAGGAGAGGTCGTTGACGCCCCGGTCGCGGCTGTTGGCGGTGGCGATGACGGAGAAGCCGGGCTTGGCGAACACGATGTTGTCGCTGTCCTGGTCGCTGCCCAGCTCCGGGACCGAGATGTACTTCTCGGAGAGGATCGAGATCAGCGCGTCCTGGACGTCGCTGGTGGAGCGGGTGAGCTCCTCGAAGCGGCCGATCGAGCCGGCCTCCATGGCCGTCATGATCGGCGAGGGGATCATCGACTCCCTCGACTGACCCTTGGCGATGACCATCGAGACGTTCCACGAGTACTTGATGTGGTCCTCGGTGGTGCCCGCCGTGCCCTGCACCACCAGGGTGGAGTTGCGGGAGATCGCGGCCGACAGCAGCTCGGCCAGCCAGCTCTTGCCGGTGCCGGGGTCGCCGATGAGCAGCAGGCCGCGGTCGGAGGCGAGGGTGACGATGGAGCGCTCGACGAAACTGCGGTCGCCGAACCACTTCTGGGAGATCTCCCGGTCGAGGCCGTCGGCGCGCTCGGAGCCCAGGATGAACAGCCGGACCATCTTCGGGGACAGCCGCCAGGAGAACGGCTTGGGGCTGTCGTCGACGGACTCCAGCCAATCGAGTTCCTCGGCGTACTTGAGCTCGGCGGGGGCGCGCAGCAGGTCGGACATCACGGTGCCTTCCAGGAGAGGGGTGATCAGGAGAGAGGGGCGACCAGGAGGGGTGTTCAGGTGAGGAACGTCTTGAGTTCGTGGACGAGCTTGCGGATGTGACCGGAGATCACCGGTGTGCCCTGGTCCTTGAAGCGCTCCCGGAACCACGGGTTGACGCTGCCGCGCCCGGAGCTGGTCACCGAGCCGACGGGGATGAACTTGACCCCGGAGCGGTGCAGGGCGGCCATGCTGTCGAACAGGGGCTGGCTCTGCCATTCGTAGAAGTCGGAGATCCAGACCACGACGGTGTTGCGCGGCTCGGCGACCTTGGGCTGGGCCAGGGCCATCGCGACCGTCCCGTCGGTGCCGCCGCCGAGCTGGGTGCGCAGCAGGCTCTCGAAGGGGTCGTGCACCCACGGGGTGAGGTCGAGCGCCCGGGTGTCGTAGGCGATGAGGTGGACGTCCACCTTCGGCAGGCCGGCGAAGATCGAGGCCAGGATGGTGCAGTTGACCATGGAGTGGACCATCGAGCCCGACTGGTCCACGACCACGATGAGCCGCTGCGGCGTCGTCTTGCGGGCGGTGTGCCGGTAGTAGAGGCGGTCGACGTAGAGGCGTTCCTCTTCGGGGCTGTAGTTGGTGAGGTTCTTCCAGACGGTGCGGTCGAGGTCGAGGTTGCGGAAGACTCGCTTGGGCGGGACCGAGCGGTCGATCGCGCCGACCGACGACTTCTCCACCTGGGTGCGCAGCACCTCGGCGACCTCGTCGACGAAGCGACGGATCAGCGCCTTGGCGTTGGCCAGGGCGACGCCGGAGAGGTTGTTCTTGTCGCGCAGGAGTTGCTCGATGAGCGACATGCTCGGGGTGAGCCGTGCGGCGAGCTGCGGGTCGGCGAGCACCTCGCGCAGATGCATGCGCCGGACGAGGTCGGCTTCGAGGGCGCCGAGTTCGGGGCCGATCGTGGGGATCAGGTTGCTCAGGTCGGGCGTGCGGCCGTCGCCTCCGGTGCCGGCCGGGCTGGCGCCGGGGCCGCCCGGCCGGCCGCCGCGCAGCTCGCCGGGCGCGCAGCCGAGCGCGCGCTCCAGCCAGCCGGCGTCGCTCTGCCACCGGGACAGCTGTCCGGCGCCGACGGCTCCGGAGCCGGTGGCGAAGACGTTCAACAGCACCTTGGACACCAGGGCCGCGCGCCGGACTTCGGCGGCCCGGTCGCGGGCGTCTCCGTCGGCCGCGTCCTCCGGGCCGGTCTCGGGGACCATCAACCCGTCGAACTCCGCCGCCAGTTCCGGGTGGCGCTGCACGATCGAGTCGACGGAGGCCCGCGGATCGAGCAGCGCGGGCGGCAGACCGATGTCCTCGACGACGGCGAGGCTCGCCGACTCCAGGCCGGCCTGCTCCTCGGGGTCGAAGAGGCGGGCGAGCAGTCGCCAGTAGAGGACCTGCCGACGGTTGTCGTCGGGGACTGCCTCCGGCACCTCGTCCATGTCTTCCATGTCTTCCATGTCTTCCATGCCTTCCAGGACATCCAGGACATCCAGGCCATCCATGTCGTCGCTCATCGAGGCTCCTTCGTGGATACCCCGGCCTTCAGGCCGGGGTGGGGGTACCTCCCGCTTGCGGGGGAGAAACAAAGCCCCTGCGGAGCAGAGCAAGGAAAGGTAGATCGCTGCCAGGGCGGTTCACCGTCTGCGGCCATCGGCCGACCCCTGTCACTCACACGGGAGCTGATAGACCGTGAGGCATGACGCAGCAGGTCAAGCGGGCGTTCAAGTACCGCTTCCACCCCACGGATGAGCAGGCAGCGGAGCTGTCGCGCACGTTCGGCTGCGTCCGCCTGGTGTACAACAAGGCGCTGGAGGAACGCACTCGTGCTTGGTACGGCGAGCAGCGCCGGATCTCCTACGTGCAGTCGTCCGCCGCGCTGACGGAGTGGAAGAAGACCGAGGAGCTGGCCTTCCCGACGGAGGTGTCCTCCGTGCCGCTCCAACAGGCGCTCCGCCACCTTCAGACCGCGTTCGGGAACTTCTTCGCCAAGCGCGCCAAGTACCCGCGCTACAAGAGCCGGAAGAAGTCCCGCGCGTCGGCGGAGTACACGCGCAGCGCCTTCACGTGGCGCGACGGGCAGCTGACTCTGGCGAAGATGGCGGAGCCACTGGCCATCCGCTGGTCGCGTCCCCTGCCCGAGGACACGGAACCGACCACGGTGACCCTGTCTCGCGACAGCGCCGGACGTTGGTTCGTCTCGATGCTGTGCGATGACCGCATCGCCCCCGCTTCGGCCACGGCGAACGCGGTCGGCATCGACGCGGGCATCACCTCCCTGGTGACCCTGTCCACCGGGGAGAAGATCGCCAACCCGAAGCACGAGCGCCGCGACCGCGCACGCCTCGCTCGGGCGCAGCGGGAGCTGTCCCGCAAGGCCAAGGGCTCCGACAACAGGGCCAAGGCCCGTGTGAAGGTCGCCCGCATCCATGCCCGGATCGCCGACCGGCGCCGGGACTTCCTGCACAAACGGTCGACTCGGCTCGTCCGTGAGAACCAAACGGTCGTGATCGAGGACCTCACCGTCCGCAACCTGCTGAAGAACGGCAAGCTCGCGCGCGCCGTCTCGAACGCGGCCTGGACGGAACTCCGCTCGATGCTGGAGTACAAGTGCGCGTGGTACGGGCGTGAACTCGTCGTGATCGACCGCTGGTTCCCGTCCAGCAAACTGTGCGGGAACTGCGGCACGGTCCGGGAGAAGCTGCCGTTGAACGTCCGCGAGTGGACGTGCGACTGCGGCACCGTGCATGACCGCGACGTGAACGCGGCACGCAACATCCTGGCCGCCGGGCTGGCGGCGTCTGCCTGTGGAGACGGTGTAAGACCTCAACGGGAGTCCTCCCGGACGGGGCGGTCGTCGGTGAAGCAGGAACCCCAGCGGGCGACCGCTGGAATCCCCCGCCTGTGGGCGGGGGAGGAAGTCAATTCCGCAGCAGCCTCCCTGCCCGTTCGCGCAGGACGCCCACGGCGTCGGTGGCGGCCTTCTCGGCCCGGGCGCCGGCCTTGTCGGCGGTCCCGCCGGCCCACGCGCCCGCGTGCAGGGCGACGGGCTTCCGGCGGACGGTGGTCTCGACGGCGAGCGGCTGGAGCCGGAACCCGCCGCCGTCCCAGCGGAGCAGGGCGATGCACGCGCCGGAGGCGGCGACGGCCTCGGGGGTCAGCGGGCTCGCGGTCGGGATGCGGTCGGTGTCGACGGCGAGGGCGTGACCGGCGACGGTGAAGGTGAGGGTGTCGCCGTCCTGGCTCCGCTCGTAGCCCTCCAGGAACACCGGCTCGGCGATGCGCGCCGGGTGGCGGTCCAGGGGCGCGGTGGGCAGGGCGGTGGCGGTCGGCAGGGCGACGCGCGCGGTGGCGAGGGCGTCGGCGGGGTCGCCCTGGCGGGCCCGGGTGTCGTCCCACAGGAGATCGCCCTCGGCGGTGAGGGGCATCGCGTCGAGGTCCATCGCCCGGCCTTCGCCGAGGGCCGTGAGCAGCGACAGGTGCGGTCGCAGCAGCTGCCAGACGCCGGCCTCGACGACGGTGTCCGGTTTCGGCGCCGAGACGCTCGCGCGGACCAGTCGGGGCGCGGTGCCGTCGGCGGGTTCGAACACCGCGTGGACCTGGGCCTGGGCGGCGGTGGCGTGTTCGTGCAGGTCCACGCCGAGCGGCAGCAGCCGGCCGGTGACGGCCTCGACGGCGGGCGTGTCGGCGGCTCCGGGCCGGGTCAGCAGCAGGGCGCGGGCCCACAGGTCGCCCCAGCGGCGCGCCGGGATCCGGTCCAGGGCCGCGCCGGGGCAGGAGGCGGCGAGCTCGGCGGCGAAACCGTCGAGCAGGGTCGCCAGGCGGCGCAGCCCCGGGTCGGGCAGCATCGCGGAGACGATCGGTGCGGCCCCGCCGGCCAGTTCGTGGTCGATGCCCTGCCAGCCGGTGCGCGCGAGGTCCGACAGCCAACTGCGGGCCGCGGCGAGCAGGTTGGCCTCGGGCCGTACGCCGACGGCACTCGCCCCCTGCTCCTGCCGAGTCCGGCCGGTCAGCTCGTCGGCGCCGAGCGTCAGCGCGTCGTGCACGGCGCCGAACAGGGCGGTGCGGGCGGCGGCGAGGGCGACGAAGTGCTCCTCGCTCGCGGCTCCGGCCGCGGCCTTCTCGGCCGTTTCGGCGACCCGGGCGGCGAGCGGGGTGCCGGCGACGGCGCGGGCGAGTTCGGTGAGGTCCTGCACCCGGTCGGGGCGGGGGCGCAGCAGGCCGGCCACGAGGGTCCGGTCGAAGGCGTCGACCGCCGCCAGCGCCTCGTCCAGCCCCGCCACCGGCGCGGTGAGCCGGCCGGTCTCCACCTCCCCGGCCGGATCGGGCTCGTCGGCGGGTGTGCCCGTGGCGCCCGCCGCCCGGGTCGGCGGGAACCATTGCAGTTCCGGCAACGGGGCGGTGACCGGGGCGAGTTCGAGATAGGCCAGGTGGCGCAGGAACCGGCTGAAGACGGACGCCGCGGCGGTCTTGCCGTCCGCCTGCGGGGGCCGGGCGCCGGTCATCGCGACGGTGAGAGCTGCGGCGTCCGCCTGCGCGCCCCCGGGCTCGACGCGCAGATAGCGGGCGACGCGGTCGGCTCCGTACTGGAGGACGGCCTCGGTGACCAGGGCGCGGATGTGGTTGCAGAACGAGCCCCGCGCGCCGCCGCAGGGGCGGTTGTTGTTCGTGCTGCACGCGAAGGCGTAGGTGCCGGCGGCGACCGACGAGACGTACACCCGCTCGATGTCCGAGCCGCTGGAGACCACGCCCTGGAGGCGTCCGTCGGCCAGTTCGACGAAGGGGACCTTGGCGAGCTTGCGCGGCCTCGCGGGCGGCACCACCCGGGCCGTACTCGACTTCTCCCAGTCCGACACGCACCATCTCCTTTGCGGCACAAGGCTTTCGCGCACACCGAATCGGCGCAGCCCAGGGGGGTTGTCGCGACCGATCGGCGCGACACTGACGAACTTACCGGCGACCACTGACAACGCCCTTTCGACCACCGAGCAGCGCCGACGACCGACGCCCGCGCCCCGGTTCTTCTAGTGCCGCGGCAGGCAACGTTCGCCCCGTCGCGACGCCCGGCACGCACTCTCGCCGCACCGGCCGAAAGCCCAAGTACGTCCAGTACGAGGA
>NZ_JBFAKW010000103.1:0-34341 GCF_040655955.1 Streptomyces sp. NPDC050263
CCTCGTACTGGACGTACTTGGGCTTTCGGCCGGTGCGGCGAGAGTGCGTGCCGGGCGTCGCGACGGGGCGAACGTTGCCTGCCGCGGCACTAGCCGCGACTCCACATGACCGGCGAAAGCCTCTCGGACGTCGCGCCGACACCTCGTCGCCGGGCCCTGCGAACCTCAACCGCGGTGTCCTGCCGGGCTTTGCGGTAGAGACGAACGGCGCCGGCCGGGAGGAGCAGACCGAGGAAGGCGTACAGGTACAGGTGGACGTACCCACGCAACAGGAGCCGGTCGGGAAGCATCTCGGACGGATCGGCCGGATCGATCAGGACGGTCGTGTTCTTCCCTTCGTCCTTCTTCAGCGCCCAGTCCCGCTGCTCATAGGTGTGCCCGGAGATCGTCCAGGCGTAGGTGCACTTGTACGACGATCCGGTGTATCGGCCTTCCGAGTTGTAGTGGCGGTACTCCTTGCATTTCGAGACTTCGGCCGACACCGACGAGCGGTGGTCCAGGTAGTTCTGCTGGCTGCGGATGCCGAAGCCCATCAGGACCAGGGGAACAGCGCAGGCGAGCACGAGCAGTAACGCGAGGGCGGGCTCGGCGTTCGCGTCGCTCCAGATCGCGCCCAGTCGCTTCAGAGCCTCGTACCGCAACCAGCTCGCGACCGCCCCGAAGAGCACCGCGCCCGTGAACACCGCCCAGCCGCCGCTCTGCCACCAGGACGAGCCGTCGCCGGCCAGCGGCGGGCCGATCAGGCCCACCGCGACACCGGCCACACCGACCAGCGAGCTCAGCGCGATCGCCAGCCCGCTCCACCGCACGATCAGGGCGTCCATCCCCAGCAGTGGCTCCGGCTCGGCAGCCGCCCGTTCGGCGATCATGATCGCCTCGGCGACGACGGCCTCCTCCTTCAGGCTGCGCACCTGCCACAGCAGACCGTCCACCCTCTTGGCGAGTCGGGCCCGTTCACCGCGCACGCTGCGCAGTTCGTCGCGGAGCCGCTCCGCCTCTTCGTCGGACCGGCTCAACCGGCCGTGCACCCTGCTCAGGTCCCGCCGAGCCGCCCGCTCTCTCGCCACGGCCGCGTCCCGCTCGTCCAGGACCGTCAGCAGTTCCCACACCTGGGGGTTGAGCCGCTTGAGCGCCCGCATGTACAGCACGTCGGCGTGCTCCACCGCCTGCTCGTCGACGGCCGTCCCGCACCTCTCGGCGCACACGGCGTACACGTGCCGGACGAAGGAGCGCTCCGGCGCCTTCCGGCCGGAGAGGAACTTCGACAACTCCGGCGGGTCGATGCGCAGCGCGTGCGCCGCCTCGCGGTCCTTGACGAACGCCCCGTCGACCAACTCCCGCAGATGCTCTGCCCAGTCGACGACCTCCGGGGTCAGCGCCGAGCGGTCGAGCGGGCCGCGCGGCCGCCCCGCCGGCTTCTCCGGCCCGCCGGGACGATCCGGTTCGGTTCCCGCCACCACGCTCTCCTCGAACTTCTCAAAAAAGTTCCGCTCCGGGATTTCTTGCGTTTGGAGCAACAATCCCGCGCCCTCGACGCTGGACGCGCGCACGTCATCTTGTACCGCGAACGTCGGTCCGCCCGCGCCCGAATGCAAGGAAGAGCAACCATGTCGACCCTCGCCCAGCTGACCGTCCTGCTCCTGGTCCTGGTCGGTCTGCTGACAGCCGGCGGCCTCTCTTACCTCGCCTACCGGCACCCGCCCCTGGCCCAACCGCTCGCGGTCGGCCTCACCGGCCTGGCGGTCCTCGGCGCGGTGGTTGCGATGATCACGGCCCGGTGAACGGCCCAGAACCACCGCCAACGCCCCCACGGTCCCAGACCGTGGGGGCGTTGACGCCGGTAGATCACAGGGCCCCCTGTCGGATTCGAACCGACGACCTTCGCTTTACAAGAGCGGTGCTCTACCAGCTGAGCTAAGGAGGCGTGCGCGCGTGGTTCACGTACGCGCCCGTGCAGTGTACCCAGGTCACCGGAGTGCCCTGTCGAAAATTTCCGCGAAGTTCACATGCCTCCAGGTACTGACAGATCCGGCGAACGCGAGGTAGCGTCCTGAGCCAGTTCACTCGTGTGGACTACACCACCACCTTCCTACAACGGATCGTCCGGCACGTTCCTGCCGGTAGAAGGGGGCCTTCGAGCCATGGCCACTGTCACTTTCGACAAGGCGACCCGGGTCTACCCGGGCTCCACCAAGCCCGCCGTCGACGGACTCGAGATCGAGATCGCGGACGGCGAGTTCCTCGTCCTGGTCGGTCCGTCCGGCTGCGGCAAGTCCACCTCGCTCCGCATGCTCGCGGGGCTCGAGGACGTCAACGGCGGTGCGATCCGCATCGGCGACCGCGACGTCACCCACCTGCCGCCGAAGGACCGGGACATCGCCATGGTGTTCCAGAACTACGCGCTCTACCCGCACATGACGGTCGCCGACAACATGGGCTTCGCGCTCAAGATCGCCGGCGTCAACAAGGCGGAGATCCGGCAGAAGGTCGAGGAGGCCGCGAAGATCCTCGACCTCACCGAGTACCTCGACCGCAAGCCGAAGGCCCTCTCCGGCGGTCAGCGCCAGCGTGTCGCGATGGGCCGCGCCATCGTGCGTGAGCCGCAGGTCTTCCTCATGGACGAGCCGCTGTCCAACCTGGACGCCAAGCTCCGCGTCTCGACGCGTACGCAGATCGCCTCGCTCCAGCGCCGTCTCGGCATCACCACCGTGTACGTCACCCACGACCAGGTCGAGGCCCTCACCATGGGCGACCGCGTGGCGGTCCTCAAGGACGGTCTGCTCCAGCAGGTCGACACCCCGCGCAACATGTACGACCGGCCCGCCAACCTCTTCGTGGCCGGCTTCATCGGCTCCCCGGCGATGAACCTCGTCGAGGTCCCGATCGCCGACGGCGGCGTGAAGTTCGGCAACGCGGTGGTGCCGGTGCAGCGCGACGCGCTCTCCTCCACCAGCGACAAGACGGTCACCGTCGGCGTCCGCCCCGAGCACTTCGACGTGGCCACCGAGGAGGAGAAGGGCCTCGCGGTCGTCGTGAACGTGGTCGAGGAGCTCGGCTCCGACGCCTTCGTCTACGGCACGGCCCAGGTCGGCAGCGAGACGAAGGACCTCGTGGTCCGCGTCGGCGGCCGTGACGTCCCGGAGAAGGGCAGCACGCTGCACGTCGTCCCGCGCGCGGGCGAGACCCACGTGTTCTCGACGTCGACGGGCGAGCGCCTCTCCGACTGACGACGGCGCTCAGGACGTCACTCATGGCGTCACTCGCGAAGGATTAAACCCGGGTAATTCACCCAGGTTGACGAAAAGGGCCCCGCAGCCTGCCGCGAGGCCCTTTTCCATGCCCGCAGAATCCCCGGCAGAGCGGACATTTCGACAGGCACTCGTCAACCCCCTACCCAAAAAGGAGCACTCCTTCATCCCCCGTCCGGGTGACTAAATGTCGCCAAATCATTACTGCACGCTACCCTCTCACGCGTGAAGCACTCCGCGAACTACTCCACCACCCAGCGCACGCGCTGCGGCCAGGGCGGCCCAGCCCGCCGGATCGGCCGCTCGCTCGCCCTCGTCCTGCCCGTCGTCATGGTGCTCTCCGGGACCCTCGCGGTCACCCGGGTCAACTGGTCGGGGGACCCCTCGGATTCGGTGCTCACCGCCTCCGACGTCTCCGCCGCGCACCAGTCCTCGCACAACGCGGCCAAGGCCCCGCAGGACGTCCTGCGCGACCAGCTGCTGACCGAGCTCCAGGAGAAGGACCCGGGCGTCGCCCTGACCCACCTCCAGGCCGCGGTCAACGGCAAGCCGTCGCTGGCCAGGCACTGCTCCTCCATCGCCCGTGCCCTCGGCCGCGCGGCGGTCCGCGCGTACGGCCCCTCACGCGCCCAGTCCTTCTCCCGCCCCGTCTGCGACACAGCCTTCGCCTCCGGCGTCCTGGCGGCCCGGGGCTGAACAACCGGCCCAGGCGGCCGCCCCGGACCACGCGGCCCCTTCCCGGGGGCCGCACACCGGCCAATGCAGTTGCTTTCGTCCACCACGCGATCCGCCAGTTCGCCCACACAGCCGCGCTCGCCCGCCCACCAGTGGACGCCGACCGTATCTCCTACCTGAAGTGCGTCCGCATCATCCGCCGCAGCATCCCGTCCCAGCTCGGAGCGACCACCGCCAGGCTCACCCGTTCCTTCACCGAGGCCTGGCGAGAGGCACGCGCACGTCTCCTCCCGGCCCGGCGCAATCGGAACTGCCCGCGCGCGATCAAGAAGCCGAACCGATGGCCGGTGCTGAGGACCCGCGCCAAACGCGGCACGGTCCAACCAGGCCGCTGGGCCCACAACCCGACCGCGAAGCCAAGAGCACCCGCCGGGCTGGAAGACCAGCGCTCAGGACAAGCGACCTCCCTACGATGCCGCCATGATGATCTCTGACCAGGGACAGCCGCTGATACGTGTCCTGCACGGCGAGTCCCGCCGTGACCTGCGGGATCCGACTCGTCCGCGCCCGGTCCGTCTTTACCGGTGGGAGCCGAGCCGCCGCCCACAGGCTGCACCCGCTCCGCTGGTCGTCGTCTCTCACGGCACCGGAGGTTCGGGCAGCGACATGGAGTGGCTGCTACGACCGCTGCGCGAGGCGGGTTTCCGGGTAGTTGCCCTTGATCACCACGGCAACAACTACGTCGACGGCTACGAGCCGGAGGGCTTTCTCCCCGTATGGGAACGGCCCCGGGACGTCTCCTTCGCGCTCGAAGCACTCGCCCGGGAACAGTCCCGTCAAGGCAACCGCCCGTCGGAGCCGCCTCCCGCCAAGGCAACCGCACGTCGGAGCCGCCTCCCGCCAAGGCAACCGCACGTCGGAGCCGCCTCCCGTCAAGGCAACCGCACGTCGCGGCAGCCCCCGCCAAGGCAACCGCACGTCGTGGGGCCCCGCCTCGGGGGACCCGCGTGTCTCGGAAGTCGGGCCACGTACAGTGCGGGCATGACCGATCCGCGTGCCGCGTCTCGCCCCACTCAAGCCGTCATCCTGGCCGGTGGCCAGGGGTCACGGCTGCGTCCGTACACCGACGACCGGCCCAAGCCGATGGTCGAGATCCCCGGTACGGGGACGCCGATCATCGGCCATCAGCTCCGCTGGCTCGCCGAGGAGGGCGTCACCGACGTCGTCGTCTCCTGCGGCCATCTCGCCGAGGTCTTGCAGGACTGGCTGAAGTCGGCCGAGCTGCCCGTCAAGGTCACCACCGTCGTGGAGACCGAGCCCCTCGGCCGCGGCGGCGGCCTGAAGTACGCCGCCGCCCACCTGCCCCACCCCGACCGGCCCTGGTACGCCACCAACGGCGACATCTGGACCCGCTTCTCGCTGCGCGAGATGGCCGACTTCCACACCGAGCGCGATGCCATAGCGACGCTCGCGCTGGCGCGTCCGCGCATTCCGTGGGGAGCCGTGCAGACCGACGGGTTCGGTCACATCACGGACTTCATCGAGGCCCCGCCCACCACCTACGAGATCAACGCGGGCGTCTACGTCTTCTCCCCGGAGTTCGCGGGTCTGCTGCCCGCGCGCGGCGACCACGAGCGGACGACGTTCCCGCATCTGGCCCGTGAGCTGCGGCTGGCCGGCTATCCGCTCCCGCAAGGGGCGTATTGGCGCGCCATCGACACCGCGAAGGACCTCACCGAGGCCGCGAAGGAACTGGCGGCCCTCGGCCGCTGACGACACCGACGGAACAGCTGAAAGGGGGTGCCGCGCGCTCATCCGCGCGCGGCACCCCCTCGCCATGTGCTCAGGGCCGGTGACGAGACGTCCTACCCGAGCAGCCCGCCCACCAGCCCCGGCTGGCCCGAGGACGACGACCCGCCGCCGTCCGAACCGCTCGTCGAACCGCCGCCGCCACCGGAGCTGCTCGTCGAGCCGCCCGACGTGGGACCGGAGCTGGTCGATGGAGCCTCCTCCACCGGAACGGACTCCTCGGGCGGGGCCTGGCCCGCGGTGCCCTGCGTCTGGCTGGGCCCGCCGGCGTCGTCCGGGTCGGAGGAGTCCCGCTCCTCGGCGGGCTCGCTGTCCGTGCCGGCCGTCGGGGCCGCCGACGTCGCGCCCTGGGTCGGCGAGGTGGCCGCGTCCGGCTTCCGGGAGGCCTTGTGCGTGCCGGACTCCTCCGGCAGCGGCGAGCCGGGCAGCTCGTTGCGCGGGGGCTCGCCCGGGCCGGGGACGACCACCCGGTCCGCGTCGCGCACCGCACCGCCGAGCAGCGAGCCGACCAGCAGCGTCAGACCGACGGCGATCGCGGTGACGAGCGCGCCGCGGCGCAGCACGTAACGGCGCAGCTCCCACAGGTCGGAGCGCGGCCCGAGTCGACGCCAGGCGCCGGCGGCGAGCCGGCCGTCGACCGAGTAGACGGGGGCGCCGGCGATGATCAGCGGCGACCAGGCGGCGAGGTAGATGATGTCGGGGGTGTCGTAGACCGGGACGGTCTTCCAGCTGACGGTGACGATGAGCGCGGCCGAGAGCCCGGCGCCGACCACCGCGGCGACCCGCTGCCAGCAGCCCAGGACCGTGAGGACGCCGACGACGACCTGGAGGAAGGCGATGACGAGGCCGGAGCCTACGGGGTGGTGCAGCGCGAACTGGCGCAGCGGCTCGGCGACTTCCCACGGGTGCAGGGTGTTCAGCCACTTCACCATGGAGCCGCGCTTGCCGCCGTCGAAGTAGACGGGATCGCACAGCTTGCCCATGCCGGCGTAGATGGAGATGAAGCCGAGGAAGATGCGCAGCGGCAGCAGGACCACGCCGAGGTTCATCCGGCGGCCCGGATAGTAGGCGTGCCGGGCGAGGTCGTCGCCCTGCCGACGGCTGCGCGGGGCTTCGTCCGCACCGCCGTCCGCACCGCCGTGCGCACCGCCGTCCGCACCGCCGTCCGCCTCGCCGAAGTCCTCGAACCGGGCGTCGTCGTAGGCGGGTTCGTCGTAGGCGCTGCCGACGGTGCGCATGTTCGGCAGCAGGCGGTTCTCGCCGGCGGCGGGGGCGCGCTGCGCGCCGACGATGGGGGTTTCGAGGGTCTGCGCGGCGAGGTCGCCGTCGTAGCCCCGGTCGTCGACGTCGACGCGGGGAATGACCTGGGTGGCTCCGGCGTCGGCCGCGGGCGGTTCGCCGTGGCCGACGCTGCCTGCCCGCACCGCCTGCAGCAGCCGGTGGGCGCCGGTGTCGTCCGGGGCGGACTTGCCGCTCCAGACGACGGCCCGCCGACGGCCCCCCGAAGCGGCGCCCGCCGCGCCCGCTCTGCCCGCCGCCCCGACGACGGGGATGCGCGCGGTGTCCTCGATGGCGCTCACGTGCCGGGCGATCCGCGGGGATTGGTTACGCCGCGCCGACGCGTTCAACTGCACGCGGAAACTCGCGTGGCTGACGATGATCTGCGCCGGATCGCTCGGCACCTTCACCATGCTCAGCGCGGGAGCGTCATCGAATCCGGATCCGGCATCGAATCCCGACGAGCGGCCCCCCGTGGGTGTGCGGGGTGTTCTGGTGTCCACACTCATCTAACCGAGTGACGTGTGTTTAGGACACTGCTTTGACCCGCCAGATCTGTCCGGACTCCGTCAAGGTTGCACTACCCGCCCGGATTAACCCATTCGGGTGAACTCACGGAATCCTGTCCAGACCCTCAGACCCTCAGACCCTCAGACCCGCCGCCGAGCCGCCTCGTACAGCACGATCCCCGCCGCCACACCGGCGTTGAGCGATTCCGTGCCGCCCGGCATCGGGATCCGTACCCGGTGGTCGCAGGTCTCGCCGACGAGTCGGGACAGGCCCTTGCCCTCGCTGCCGACGACGATGACGACCGGGCCGTCCAGCGCCGCCAGTTCGCCGACCTCGGACTCGCCGTCGGCGGCCAGGCCGACGACCACGATGCCGGCCTTCTTGTAGGCCTCCAGGGCCCGGGTCAGGTTGGTCGCGCGGGCGACCGGGGTACGGGCGGCCGCACCGGCGGACGTCTTCCAGGCGCCGGCCGTCATACCGGCCGCACGACGCTCGGGGACGACCACGCCGTGGCCGCCGAAGGCGGAGACGGAGCGGACGACCGCGCCCAGGTTGCGCGGGTCGGTCACCCCGTCGAGGGCGACGATCAGCGGGTCCTCGCCGTTGTCGTAGGCGGCCGCCGCAAGGTCCTCGGGGTGCGCGTACTCGTACGGCGGGACCTGGAGGACCAGACCCTGGTGGTTGAGGCCGTTGGTCATCCGGTCCAGCTCGGGACGCGGGGCCTCCATGAGGTGGATGCCGCCGCGCTCACCGGCGAGCTGGAGCGCCTCGCGCACCCGCTCGTCGTTGTCGATGAACTGCTGCACGTAGAGCATCGTCGCGGGCACGCCCTCGCGCAGCGCCTCGACGACGGAGTTGCGGCCGACGACCATCTCGGACGTGCCCTTGCCGCCACGGCCGCGCTGCGCGGGCCGGCGCACGGCCTGCTTCGCCTTGGCGGTCGCGATGCGGTTCGCCTTGTGCTTCTTGCGCATCTCGGCGGGCGGGGTCGGCCCCTTGCCCTCCAGGCCCCGGCGCCGCTGGCCGCCACTGCCGACCTGCGCGCCCTTCTTGCCGGACATGCGGCGGTTGTTGGCTGCCATGAGTGACTCGTCTCCGTGAGCTTCGTACGTACACGTCTTGTCCGGCCGCAGCGCTGCGGCCGTCTTGTGCAGTGTGCCGCCCGGACGGCCGGGCGGCACAGTCGATCAAGGACGGGACTAACGCGGACCCAGCGTCCAGCGCGGGCCCTGCGGTCCGTCCTCGATGGTCAGTCCGGACTGGGTGAGCTGGTCGCGGATGGCGTCCGCGGTCGCCCAGTCCTTGCGCCCGCGGGCCGACTCGCGCTGGTCGAGCACGAGCCGGACGAGGCTGTCGACCACGCCGTGCAGATCCTCGCCGCGGCTCTCCTCACCGGCCCAGTGCGCGTCGAGCGGGTCCAGGCCGAGGACGCCGAGCATGGCGCGGACCTCGGCGAGGCGGGCCACGGCGGCTTCCTTGTCGTCGGCGGCGAGGGCCGAGTTCCCCTGCCGGACCGTCGTGTGCACGATGGCCAGCGCCTGCGGGACGCCCAGGTCGTCGTCCATCGCCTCGGCGAAGGCCGGCGGCACCTCGGCCGCGGGCTCGACGACTCCCCCGGCCTTCTCGACGACGCGCTGCACGAACCCCTCGATCCGCGCGAACGCCGACTCGGCCTCGCGCAGCGACTCCTCGCTGTACTCGATCATCGAGCGGTAGTGCGGGGTGCCCAGGTAGTAGCGGAGCACGATCGGGCGCCACTGCTTGACCATCTCGGAGACCAGCACCGAGTTCCCGAGGGACTTCGACATCTTCTCGCCGCTCATGGTGACCCAGGCGTTGTGCACCCAGTACCGCGCGAACTCGTCGCCGTAGGCCTTGGCCTGGGCGATCTCGTTCTCGTGGTGCGGGAAGATCAGGTCGAGGCCGCCGCCGTGGATGTCGAAGACGGTGCCCAGGTACTTGTGCGCCATCGCCGAGCACTCCAGGTGCCAGCCGGGACGCCCGCGGCCCCACGGCGTCTCCCAGTCGGGCTCGCCGGGCTTGGTCGCCTTCCACATCGCGAAGTCGCGCGGGTCGCGCTTGCCGGAGATGCCCTCCTCGGCGGGCTGGCGCAGATCGTCGATGTCCTGGTTGGACAACGCCAGGTAGCCGGGGTAGGAGCGCACGTCGAAGTAGACGCTGCCGTCGGCCTCGTAGGCGTGACCCCGCTCGATCAGGCCGCGCATCATCTCGATCATCTCGGGGACGTGCCCGGTGGCACGCGGCTCGTACGTCGGCGGGAGGCAACCGAGGGCCTGGTAGCCGTCGTTGAACGCCCGCTCGTTGTCGTAGCCGATGGACCACCAGGGGCGGCCCTGCTCGTGCGACTTGATGATGATCTTGTCGTCGATGTCGGTGACGTTGCGGATGAACGTGACGTCGTAGCCGCGGTAGGCGAACCAGCGGCGCATGATGTCGAAGTTCAGGCCCGACCGGATGTGCCCGATGTGCGGGGCCGCCTGCACGGTGGCGCCACAGAGGTAGATCGAGACACAACCCGGCAGAAGCGGGGCGAAGTCACGGATCTGCCGGGCACTGGTGTCGTACAGGCGAATAGTCACCACTCCAGGGTAGTGGGCATCGGACAGTGCCCCGAGCCCCTTCCCCCCACGGCCACACATTCGTGACATGCCCCCGCACAGGCACGCCGGGCAGCACGGGCAGGACAGGCAGCACGGGCAGGACAGGCAGCACGGGCAGGACAGGCACCACGGGCAGGGGTGCTCAGCCGGTGCGGGCCACCAACGCCGTGGCGATCGCCATCAGCCCCTCGTCACGGCCCGGGAATCCCAGCCCGTCCGTCGTCGCGCCCGAGACCGACACCGGGGCGCCCGCCGCCTCCGAGAGGATCTTCTGCGCCTCGTCGCGGCGCTTGCCGATCTTGGGGCGGGGGCCGACCACCTGCACGGCGATGTTGCCGATGACGAAGCCGGCCTCGCGGACGATCCGGGCCGCCTCCGTGAGCAGCGTGACGCCCGACGCGCCGGACCACTCGGGCCGCCCGGTGCCGAAGTGCTGGCCCAGGTCACCGAGTCCGGCGGCGGAGAAGAGCGCGTTGCAGGCGGCGTGCGCGACGACGTCCGCGTCGGAGTGCCCGGCCAGGCCGGGGCCCTGCCCCTCCCACTTCAGGCCCGCGCACCACAGCTCGCGGCCCTCCTCGAAGGCGTGGATGTCGGTGCCAATGCCGACCCTCGGCAACAGCGGCTCAGAAGCCATCGTTGAGCCTCCTGCGGGCCAGGACCGCCTCGGCGAGGACCAGGTCGAGGGGGCGGGTGACCTTGAAGGCCTCCTCGTGACCGGGGACGACGACGACCGTCAGGCCGAGCCGCTCCACCATGCCGGCGTCGTCGGTGACGTTGTCCGTGACCGTCTCGTGGGCGCGGATCAGCGTGGCCCGGTCGAAACCCTGCGGGGTCTGCACGGCACGCAGCCGGGCCCGCTCGGGGGTGGCCACGACCGGCTCGGGGTCGCCGGCGGTCGCGGCCGGTTCGACCTCCTTGACGGTGTCCGCGAGCGGCAGCGCCGGGACGACGGCCGGGGCGCCGTCGCGTACGGCCTCGATGACGGCGTCCACCGTGTCCACGGGGACCAGCGGCCGGGCGGCGTCATGGACCAGCACGATGTCGTGGCCGGGCGGCAGCGCGTCCAGGCCCAGCTTCACGGACTCCTGGCGGGTGTCGCCGCCGGGGACGACCAGGAAGTCGGTGCGGTCGGGCAGCGCGTGCGCGTCCAGCAGCGACTTCACCTCGGCGGCGCCGTCCGGCGGGGCCACGACGACCACCAGGGAGACGGCGCGGGAGGCGGCGAGGGCGCGCACCGCGTGGATCAGCATGGGCGTGCCGCTCAGCGCGCGGAGTGCTTTGGGGGCGCCCGGACCGAGGCGGACACCTCGGCCGGCGGCCGGAATCACCGCAGCCGTGCGGGCGGACGCCGGGGAAGGACGTGAATCGTCAGACATCGGTTCCTGTCAGGTTTGTGTGCTCGGCCTACGTGGGTATGGCCTGGGAAGTGCCGGGCGCGACGCCTTGACCGGACCCTTCCGTGACGCACCGGTCGAGGCAGCAGCCCGGGCCCGGCACAGCAGTACAGGGACCAGTATCGCCAGTATCGGGGGAGCACCTTCACCGAAGCAGTGCGCACTGCGGTAAGCGAGCACGAACATGCCGCAGCGCCCGGCGACGGGAAATACGTCATCGGGCACCGCGGCATTTCAGTGTTCTTCAGTGTGCTGAGGCCGGTCTCGGGCAGACAGCCGACTTCAGGACGCGAGAACCTCGTCGAGCAGGGCTTCTGCCTTGTCCTCGTTGGTGTTCTCCGCGAGAGCGAGCTCGCTCACCAGGATCTGGCGGGCCTTGGCGAGCATGCGCTTCTCACCTGCGGAGAGTCCGCGCTCGCGCTCACGACGCCACAGGTCACGCACGACTTCCGCGACCTTGATGACATCGCCGGAGGCGAGCTTCTCCAGATTTGCCTTGTAACGACGCGACCAGTTCGTGGGCTCCTCGGCGTACGGCGCGCGCAGCACCTCGAAGACCCGGTCCAGCCCGTCCTGACCGACCACATCACGCACGCCGACGAACTCCGCATTGTCCGCTGGCACACGTACCGTCAGGTCGCCCTGGGCGACCTTCAGCACCAAGTAGGTCTTGTCCACGCCTTTGATCTGGCGAGTTTCGATGGCCTCGATCAGCGCGGCCCCGTGATGGGGATAGACCACGGTGTCGCCAACCTTGAACGTCATGTGACAGGTACCCCTTCCGTGGCTATCCAGGGTAACACGGAAACTGCGGGTTCTGAATGGCGTTTTCGCAGGTCAGGGCATATCTCGGGGCTTGACAACTCTAACAGGAACGTGCTGCGCGGGGTCCGCGGAAGCAGGTATTCGCAGGTCGGAGCGGCTCTCCGTGGGGGGTGAAACGCGTACGTTACACACATCCGGAGGCCCGCCCGAACGGTCGAACGTCCACATATGTCCACTTCCAAGCGTGCGACTTCCGCTACTCCGTTCGGCGTGCGTGGCCGGATACGGGTCGTTTCCGGAATTGATCATCGACCGTTCGACCGGACCCGTGATCAATTCCGCGGGCGATCTCGTATTCCTTCACGGGAAATCCGTGAGCGGACGTCGAGCACGCTTATGTGAATGGCCTACCGGCGGGAAGACGACAGGTGAAGTCAACGTGACTCGCGGGTCGGTCGCGGCGCCCGGGACGGGGGGTGCCGAAGAGCGGCCGACGCCTCCGTCGGGGCCCGGGATGGCTCAAGAGGCGGGTCGGGTGCGGCGGCGTGGGAACGGCTCGGTAACCTGAGGCCGCTGACAGACCCTTAGAGCGGCTTTATACACAGAAAAGCCGCCCCATGCGTTCAAGGAGTTGCCGCCGCCGTGAGCAGCAGCCTTCGACGCGGCGCCCTCGCCGCTTCCGCCATCGCGTTCTCGATCGCCTCGCTCGCCGGCTGCGCGGCCGGCAACGACTCCCAGACCCTGGAGATCAAGCCGGACAACGCCGCCACCAGCGTCGGCGACATCAAGCTGCAGAACGTCCTCGTCATCACCCAGCCCGACATGGAGTCGACCGGGCCGGCCGTGATCTCGGCGACCGTCTTCAACAGCGGTGACCACGCCCAGACGCTGGACTCCATCAGCGTCGACGGCATCGACCGGTCCGCCGAGCTCAAGCCCGCCACGGGCAACGGCAAGCTGACCGTCCCGGCCGGCGGCTCGGTCGTCATCGGCGGCGCGAACAACGCCTCCGCGGTCCTGGAGAGCAGCAGCGAGGCCGTCCAGGACGGCAACGCGCAGAAGGTCACCTTCACCTTCAGCGAGACCGGCGAGGTCAGCCTGCGCGCCTTCGTCGTCCCCGCCGAGAGCTACTTCTCCAAGTGGGGCCCGACCGCCGTCCCGACCGCGTCGGAGAGCGCCGCGGGCGCTTCCTCGGAGTCGCCGTCCGGCGAGGCGTCGCCCTCCGGGTCGGCGGCCGAGGGCAGCACGTCCGAGTCCGAGTCGGGCGCGCCGTCCGACACGGCCTCCCCGAGCTCCTCGGACACGGCGGCGGCCGGCCACTGAGCCGCACGACCGTATGCGTGAGGGGCGGCACCCTGTGCAGGGTGCCGCCCCTCACGCACGTTCCGACCGGTCCGGCTCACGGCTCACGGCTCGAACTTGTACCCCAGGCCGCGCACCGTCACCAGGTAACGCGGGGCTCCCGGGTCCGGTTCGAGCCCCACCCCCGACGCACCCCTTGCACCGCTGCGCAGGCTGCGGGGTACTGCGCCGGACTCCGTCCGCCGACCGGAGCACGCCCCGGCTCACGCCCCGGCTCACGGCTCGAACTTGTACCCCAGGCCGCGCACCGTCACCAGGTAACGCGGAGCTCCCGGGTCCGGTTCGATCTTGGCGCGGAGGCGCTTGACATGGACGTCCAGGGTCTTGGTGTCGCCGACGTAGTCGGCGCCCCAGACCCGGTCGATGAGCTGCATGCGGGTCAGCACGCGGCCCGCGTTGCGCAGCAGCATCTCCAGGAGGTCGAACTCCTTGAGGGGGAGGTCGACCTTGGAGCCGGAGACGGTGACGACGTGACGGTCGACGTCCATCCGGACCGGGCCGGCCTCCAGGGCCGCCGGGGTCACCTCCTCCGGCTCGCCGCGGCGGCGCAGGACGGCCCGGATGCGGGCGACCAGCTCGCGGGAGGAGAAGGGCTTGGTGACGTAGTCGTCGGCTCCTATCTCCAGCCCGACGACCTTGTCGATCTCGCTGTCCTTGGCGGTCACCATGATCACGGGGACGTTGGAGCGGCCGCGCAGCTGACGGCACACCTCCGTGCCGGGCAGGCCCGGCAGCATCAGGTCGAGGAGGACGAGGTCGGCGCCGTTGCGCTCGAACTCGTCCAGTCCGTCGGGCCCTGTGGTCGCGACGGCGACCTCGAAGCCCTCCTTGCGGAGCATGTACGACAGGGCGTCGGAGAAGGACTCCTCGTCCTCGACGACGAGCACTCGGGTCACGGATGGACCTCCGGGGCGGAAAGCGTCTGGTACGCGGTCGGATCGGGGGAAGAGGCGCGGGGTGGTGCCGGGGGTGAGGGGGGAGGAGAGGAGTGGGCAGAGGAGTGGGTGACCTCGTCGATGTCGTCGGCGTCCTCGACGTCGACCTCGTCCGGGTCCGGATGCTGAGTCGCACGGTCGCGGGCCACGCCCGCCTCCGGCAGCCGCAGGGTGAACGTGGAGCCCTGGTTCTCGGCGCTCCACACCGTGACCTCCCCGCCGTGCGAGGCGGCCACGTGCTTGACGATCGCCAGCCCGAGGCCGGTGCCTCCGGTGGCCCGGGAGCGGGCCGGGTCGACGCGGTAGAAGCGCTCGAAGATGCGCTCCTTGTCCTTGTCGGAGATGCCGATGCCCTGGTCGGTCACGGCGATCTCGATCAGGTCCCCGCCCGGCGCGGCGACCCGGCGGGCGGCTATGCCGACGCGGGTGCGGGCGGGCGAGTAGTTGACGGCGTTCTCGACCAGGTTGCCGAGTGCCGCGGCCAGCTGGCCCCGGTTGCCCCGGACGCGCAGGTCGGCCGTGCCGGCGGCGGCCATGGTGATCTGCTTGGTCCCCGCCTGGTGCCGGCAGCGGTCGACGGCCTCGGCGACGAGTTCGTCGATGCCGACCGGTTCGGCGTCCTCGAGGGGATCGTCGTTCTGGACCCTCGAAAGGTCGATGAGCTCCTGGACCAGGCTGGTCAGCCGGGTGGCCTCGATCTGCATACGGCCGGCGAACCGCTCCACCGCCTCCGGATCGTCCGAGGCGTCCATGACCGCCTCGGAGAGGAGGGAGAGCGCGCCGACCGGCGTCTTCAGCTCATGGCTGACATTCGCCACGAAGTCCCGCCGGACCGCCTCGATACGACGGGCCTCGGTGAGGTCCTCGACGAGCAGCAGCACGAGCCGGGAGCCCAGCGGGGCCACTCTGGCGGACACGGCGAGGGCCTCGCCGCGCCCGGTTCCGCGCCGGGGAAGGTCCAGCTCCACCTGGCGTATCTCTCCGTCACGCCTGGTGTCCCGGGCCATCTTGAGCATGGGCTCGACCGACAGCTTGCCGCCGCGCACCAGCCCGAGGGCGTATGCGGCGGAGCTGGCCTTGACGACGGCGTCGGCCTCGTCGAGCACGACCGCGGAGGAGCGAAGCACGGACAGGACGGTGTCCACACCCGGCGGGAGCACCGGGTCCGTGTGCAGGGAGGTGCGGGTGGGGCGCTTCTGCTCCCGCTCGCTCCAGCGGAACGCCAGCATGGCGATGACACCGGTGAGCACCCCGGCGATCGCTGCCGCTGCGGCGACCGCCGCGTTCACGTCCATGCACCCAGGTTAGGCATGGCATCCGTCTTGGCCACAGCCATCGAGGTGCGAGCTCGAACACTCGTCGCCCAGAGTTCACCTTGGAGCCAGTGATGGTTCATTTGAGGTGCCGGAAATCGACGCGTACGGGGCAGAGCGTGGGACCGTGGGGTTCGCAGCACCGGTGACCAGGCCGGTCAGCACCGGTCCGGCGGCTGGTTCCGACCTGATGCCGACCTGGTTCCGACCTGGTTCCGACCTGGTTCCGCGGCCGGTTTCCGGCCCCCGGAAGCGAACCCGAAGCCGAACCCCGAGAACGACGAACGACGTACGAGAGGGAACCCTGATGCGGGACGCGTACCACGAGGAACTGGACTCGATCGGCGACAGCCTGGTGGAGATGGCCCGGTTGGTCGGGTCGGCCATCGGGCGCGCCACGACGGCCATTCTCGACGCCGACCTGAAGCTGGCCGAGAGCGTCATCGAGGCCGACAAGAAGGTCGACGAGCTCCAGCACGACCTGGAGGCGCGGGCGATAGCGCTGCTCGCGCGGCAGCAGCCGGTCGCGACCGACCTGCGGATCGTCGTCACATCGCTGCGGATGTCGGCCGACCTGGAGCGCTCGGGCGACCTCGCCCAGCACGTGGCGAAGCTGGCGCGGCTGCGCTTCCCGAACCGCGCGGTCCCGCACGACCTGCACGCCACCGTCCTGGAGATGGGTCAGCTCGCGCAGCGCCTGATGGCGAAGTCCGCGGAGTGCATCATCACCAAGGACGTCGACCTGGCCCTCCAGCTGGAGGCCGACGACGACGCCATGGACCTGCTGCACCGCACGCTCTTCCAGCACCTGATCGACGACCGCTGGAAGCACGGCATCGAGACGGCCGTCGACGTCACCCTGCTGGGCCGCTACTACGAGCGGTTCGCCGACCACGCGGTGGCCGTCGCCAAGCGCGTGGTCTTCCTGGTCACGGGTGAGCACGCGGACGAGCTCCAGCCCGACATCCAGCCGGACATCCAGCCTTCGGCGGGGACGGGGACGGCGGCCGAGGGGGCCTGAGCCCGGCTCGGGCCCTGCTCGAGCGGGGCGGCCGGGGGCGTGGGTCGAGCCACTGTGCGCCGTTGATGCGCCCAGCGGAACGGGCATGGAATGGGCACAGGCCCTACGCCTCCGGGAGGAACCCATGGCCGAGTCCCCCATCGCTCCCACCCCCGACCCCACGCAGGAACGCCCGACCGAGCAGCCCGCCGAGATCAGAAGCCTGACGCTGATCGCCGCGTGCGGCTGCGGATCCGGGTGCGGCTGCGGATGTCAGTCGGGCGGCCCCTGCCAGTGCGGCTGAGGCCGCGCGAAGCAAACGTACGAGGCTGAAGGGCCCCGGTGCCGATCAGGCACCGGGGCCTTCGTCATGCCTCGGTCGTCTCGATCGCCTCGGTCACCTCGGTCACCTCGGTCGTCTCGATCGCCTCGGTCGTCTCGGTCACCTCGGTCGCCTCGGTCGCCTCGATCACCTCGATCACCTCGATCACCTCGATCGCCTCGGTCGTCTCGGTCGTCTCGGTCGCCTCGATCACCTCGATCACCTCGATCACCTCGATCGCCTCGGTCGTCTCGGTTAACTCTTGACCGCAATGTACTTTGCATTGCAGAGTTGATGGGCCGAGGGCGATCGATCGACAGGGGGCACATCATGGGCGAACCGATCACGGGCGAACGGACCGCACCCGCAGCAGCAGCGGGACTGCTCGCGGCCGCGGAAGGCCTGCGGGTCAGAACCCGTACGCAACTGAACGGCGCGTGGGCGGCCCTCCTCGGTTTCGGCCTGCTGGCGCTCGCGGCCGTCCCGGTCGCCCGGTACGCCTTCAACTTCGCGGCGCACGGGCGCAACATCGCGTCCTACCCGGACTTCGCCTACGCCGAGCTGACCGGCCTGTGCGTGGTCCACGAACCGGGAACCCCCTGCCTGGAGGGCGAGTTCGACGGCGCGACGCTGCGTTTCACGGCCTGGGGCGTGTGGTTCGCGCTGCTCCCGCTGGCATGGTTCGTCGTCGCCCGCTGGTACCGCCTGCGGGGCGAGACCCGCGGCATCGTCCCGCGCCGGCGCGCCTGGACCGGCGTCACCGCCGTGGCCACGGCGGCGGTCACGGCAGCCCTGCTGACGTTCCTGTTCAGCAGGAACCAGCCATTGCGGGTCGACCTGCTGAGCAACGCGTACGCCTCCCCCTGGTACCTGGTCGGCATCGGACTCCTCGCCCTCGGCGTGGTCGAACGCAGTTGGATCGCCGCGACCGGCGGCGCCGCGCACGCCCTGCTGCTCACCGGCTACCTCGGAGGGTCCCGGAGCAGCGGACGGCTCCCCTGGCCGCACCCGGCCGGCCCCGGCTGGACCGACGGACCGCAGGCCAAGGCATTCCTCCTGGCCGCCGTCCTGCTGGTGGCCGGCCTGGCCGAGTGGACGCTCGTCCGCCGGCGGACAGCGTCGGCGGGTACGGTCACCGCATGAGCGTCGAGGACCCGATCGCCGTGCGGGACGGCCACGAGGAGCCCCATCCGACCCAGGCGCTGGACGACACCGTCCACCAACGCGTACGGCTCGGCGTCCTCACCGTCGCCCGCGAGGCCGACCGGGTCGAGTTCGGCTTCCTGAAACAGCAACTGGCCGTCACGGACGGAAACCTCTCCCGGCACCTGAAGGTCCTGGAGGAGTCGGGTCTCGTCACGATCGAGAAGGGCTACGCCGGCCGCCGCCCCCGCACCTGGATCTCCCTCACCCGCGAGGGCGCGCAGGCCTTGGACGCGGAGCTGCGGGCCCTGCGTGCGCTGGTCCAACGGCTGGAAGGTCGCTGACGCCGCGGCGGCGGGCCCGGGTCGCAGTCCGCGCCCCTCAGGGCGACCATGGACGTCGGGCTACGCGCACCGGCATCGGGAGGCACCCGTGGCACACACCGGAGCAACCGGCGTAACGGACGTGACCGATGCGACCGACGTGCTGATCGCGGGGGCCGGTCCGGTCGGACTGAGCGCGGCCGCCGAACTGCGCCGGCACGGGGTGCGCTGCCGGCTCGTCGACCGCCTGCCGGCCCGGCTTCCGTACGCGAAGGCGGTCGGCATTCAGCCGCGCACGCTGGAGATCTGGGACCGGATGGGACTGGCCCGCCCGGTCCTGGAGGCGGCCTCGGTGCTGCGCGGCCAGCTGATCTACGTCAACGGCCGTGAACAGGCGCGCATCGACCTCACCCTGCCGCCCGAAGTGCCCTACGAGTTCGCCGCGCTGCCGCAGTACGAGACCGAGCGCCTGCTGGAGGAGTACGTGGCCGGCCTCGGCACGATCATCGAACGCGGCACCGAACTGCTGTCGTTCACCCAGGACGACGACGGCGTCACCGCGCGCCTGCGCACCGCCTCCGGCGCGGAGTCGGAGTTCCGGACCGGCTATCTGATCGGCTGCGACGGAGCGCACAGCACCGTGCGCAAGGGGCTGGGTCTCAGTTACGAGGGGGCGGCCTTCGCCGAGGAGTACATGCTGGGCGATGTCGAGGCCGACTGGGACCTGCCCCACGGCTACGGCCTGCGCTCCCTCCACCGCACCGCCGACGGCGCCACCGACGACGTCCTGGTCTGCATCCCCCTGCCCGGCGCCGGCCGCTACCGCATGTCGATGCTGGTCCCACCGGAACTCTCCGCGCAGCCGGGGAGCGATGTCGGCGACGACGGCGTGGCCCACGGCCTGGAAGGCGACGGCGACCGCACCCCGGAACTCCACCACCTCCAGGCAGTCGTGGACCGCCTGGCCCCCAAGCCTGCGCTCCTCTCCCGTCTCCGCTGGTCCTCCGTCTTCCGCATCAGCCACCGCATCGTCGACCGCTACGCCGACGGACGGGTCTTCGTCGCGGGCGACGCCGCCCACATCCACCCGCCGACCGGCGCCCAGGGCATGAACACCGGCATCCAGGACGCCTGCAACCTGGCCTGGAAACTCGCCCTGGTCCTCAAGGGGGAGGCCGGCCCCGCCCTCCTCGCCACCTACGACGCCGAGCGCCGCCCGGTCGGCGAGGAGGTCGTCGGCCGAACCGTCCGGCACGCCACCCAGGGCATCGAAACCGACCCCGACGACCCGCGCACCCTGCTGCTCCGCGAGGCCCAACTCCTCATCGACTACCGGAACGGCCCTCTGGCCACCGCCCCCCACGGCCCGCCCGACGCCCCCCAACCCGGCGACCGCGCCCCCGACTGCCCCGGCCTCACCACCCCGGCGGCCGCCTACCCGTGGCGTCTGCTGGACATCCTGCGCGACCGGCCGGACCACGTACTCCTCCTCTACGCGACCGACCCCGCCGAAGCGGCGAAGGCCGCCACGCCCGACATCCGGACGATCGTCGTCCTCGCCCGCGAATCCACCCCGACGCTCTCCGCCCCGGACACCCTGCCGGTCCCCGCCTACCGCGACACCGCGGCCCAGTTCGCCCGCCTCTACCGCCCCGACGGCCCCACCGGTTTCATCATCCGCCCAGACGGCTACCTGGCGGCCCGCTTCCCCCTCGCAGCCACGACGACGGCCGTGTCGGACTACACGACGACCTGGTCCCCGCCGGAGACCGCGCAACAGCACGACTGACGACTGCGGGCCCGTACACTCCGCCCCGGGAAGGCGGGAAGGCCGATGACGGACGAGTACTTCTTACTGGTGTGCGACGACGTACCCCACGACGCAGTGCTCACCGACCCTGGTGTCCACGTCCTGGACGTCGCCCAGGCCATACGCCGGCTGACCGGCCTGAGCCTCTGGCACAGCAAGGTTCTGGCGACACAGATACCCGCCGTGGTTCTCGACGGCGTACCGCAGGAAGATGCCGAGGCAGCGGTCGCGGCACTCCGCGACGCGGGAGCCGAGGCGGAAGCAAGGGAACAGCCGCCGCCGGACTTCCTCAAGCCCTGACGACGGTCCATCAAGCAGCTCACGGCCCAGCCCCACCAAAAAGCCCCCGCCCCGCGAGAACCTCGCAGGTCGGGGGCTTATCGGTGTCGCGTTACTTCTTCTTGCCCTGGTTCTTCACTGCCTCGATTGCGGCCGCCGCCGCGTCCGGGTCGAGGTAGGTTCCGCCCGGGGTGAGGGGCTTGAAGTCGGCGTCGAGTTCGTAGGCCAGCGGGATGCCCGTCGGGATGTTCAGGCCTGCGATGTCGGCGTCGGAGATGCCGTCGAGGTGCTTGACGAGGGCGCGGAGCGAGTTGCCGTGGGCGGCGACCAGGACCGTGCGGCCGGACAGGAGGTCCGGGACGATGCCGTCGTACCAGTAGGGGAGCATCCGGACGACGACGTCCTTGAGGCACTCCGTGCGGGGGCGCAGCTCCGGGGGGATGGAGGCGTAGCGGGGGTCCGCGGACTGGGAGAACTCCGAGTCGTCCGACAGCGGCGGGGGCGGGGTGTCGTAGGAGCGGCGCCAGAGCATGAACTGCTCCTCGCCGAACTCCGCGAGGGTCTGCGCCTTGTCCTTGCCCTGGAGGGCGCCGTAGTGGCGCTCGTTCAGGCGCCAGGAGCGGTGGACCGGGATCCAGTGGCGGTCCGCGGATTCGAGGGCCAGCTGGGCCGTGCGGATCGCTCGCCTCTGGAGCGAGGTGTGGACCACGTCGGGGAGGAGGTCGGCATCCTTCAGGAGTTCGCCACCGCGGACCGCCTCCTTCTCGCCCTTCTCGTTGAGGTTGACGTCCACCCAGCCGGTGAACAGGTTCTTCGCGTTCCACTCGCTCTCGCCGTGGCGGAGGAGGATCAGCTTGTACGGTGCGTCGGCCATGCGTATGAGCGTAATCCACCGCTCCGATCCGTTGTGCGCCTGCTCGTACTGCGGACGCGCCCCCTCCCGATTGACCGGATCTGTTAAATGAGTGGCTCGGCTCGCCCCTCTCCTCGTAAGTTCTGGTCGCCGCCTGCGCCGCTTACATTTCCGGGGGATCCGCCATGCCAGCCGCCGTCGCCGTCGCCGTCCTGAGACGTGCCGTCCGGGAGAGCCTGTCCGGGCTGCCCCGGGAGTTCTGGTGGCTGTGGACCAGCACCCTCGTCAATCGGCTCGGCGGCTTCGTCGCCACCTTCATGGCGCTGTATCTGACACTCGACCGCGGGTACTCCGCCTCCTACGCCGGACTCGTCGCCTCGCTGCACGGGCTGGGCGGGGTCGTCTCGTCGCTCGGCGGCGGGGTCATGGCGGACCGGCTCGGGCGGCGGCCGACGCTGCTCGTCGCGCAGACCTCCACCGCCGCCTCCGTGGCGCTGCTCGGCTTCGTGGAGCATCCGGTCGCCATCGCCGGCGTCGCCTTCCTCGTCGGGATGGCCTCCAACGCGTCCCGGCCGGCCGTGCAGGCGATGATGGCCGACATCGTGCGGCCCGAGGACCGGGTCCGCGCCTTCTCGCTCAACTACTGGGCCGTCAACCTCGGGTTCGCCGTCTCCTCCATGGCCGCCGGGTTCATCGCCGAGGTCAGCTACCGGGCCGGGTTCCTGCTCGAGGCCGGAATGACGTTGGCGTGCGCGGTCGTCGTCTTCCTCAAGCTGCCCGAGTCCCGGCCCGTGCGGGAGGACAAGGCCGTGGCGGAGGACTCCGTGAGGCTCGGGACCGTGCTGCGCGACGGGCGGTTCATGGGCGTCGTCGGACTGTCCTTCCTCGTCGCGCTCGTGTTCCAGCAGGGCTCCGTGGGGCTGCCCGTGGCGATGGGCGCGGCCGGGTTCACGCCCGCCGACTACGGCATGGCGATCGCCGTCAACGGCGTGCTGATCGTCGCGTTGCAGATCCCCGTCACCCGGTTCATCGAGCACCGGGATCCGCGTCGGCTGCTCGTGATCTCCTCCGTCCTCGCGGGGTACGGGTTCGGGCTCACCGCGTTCGCCGGGTCGGTCGGGATCTTCGCGCTCACCGTCTGTGTGTGGACGCTCGCCGAGATCGTCAACGCACCGACCCAGACCGGACTCGTCGTCCGCCTCTCCCCCGCCCACGGGCGCGGCCGCTACCAGGGCATGTACACGCTCTCGTGGGCAGTGGCCTCCCTGGTCGCCCCGGTGATGTCCGGCTTCGTCATCGACCGCTTCGGCGCGGAGTGGCTGTGGGCGCTGTGCGCGGTCGTCGGAACGGCGGCGGGCATCGGGTACGGGGTGCTGATGCGACGCCTGCCGGACGACGAGAAGTCCGACGTCGCAGCCGACCGTGGCGACGATGACGTCCGCGACGGCGACGTCCGCGACGGCGGTGACGGTCGGGCGGCTGCGGCCACGTCCCGGTTCGGCGCCGGCTGATCTCCCGCCCGGCCCTCCCTCGGTCACGGGTGCATCCGCGCCCCCTTCAGCACCTTGTCCACCGCGTTCCTCGAGCCGTACACCGCGAGGCCGACGAGATCCAGTTCGGGCGTGTGCACCGCGCGGACCGCTGCGCGGTTGTCGTGGTCGTTGCCGGTGGTGAAGAGGTCGCCGGTGAACACCGCGCGCGGGAGGGAGCGGGAGAGCACGCGCGCGTGGGCTGCGGTCAGCGTCTCCTTCGTGCCCTCGAAGACCAGGACCGGCTGGCGGAACATCGGGAGGTAGGCGACGCCGTCCGCGTCCTCGTAGGGCTCGCCGATCACCTCGGGGACGGCCGCGCCGAGGCCGCTGACCAGGAACGCGGTGACGTTCAGGCGCTGCCAGGTCTCCAGGTCCTCGCGCAGCAGGACGGCGATCTTCGTGTCGAAGCGACGGGGGTCGGTGCTTGTGCTCATGGGGTGAGACTGCCGTCCGCCCCGCGGTCTCGTCTTGTACGTTTTTTGCATGGCACTCCGGCAGGAAGTCTCCGCCTGGCGTCCGGCCGTCCGGGGCGTCGCCGAGGTCTTCCACGCCCACTTCACCGACTACGCCTACCCCATGCACGTCCATGAGGCGTGGACGCTGCTCATCGTCGACGACGGGGCCGTCCGGTACGACCTCGACCGGCACGAGCACGGGACGCCGCACGACACGGTGTCCCTGTTGCCGCCGCACGTGCCGCACAACGGCTCGCCCGCCACCTCGCAGGGCTTCCGCAAGCGGGTCCTGTACCTCGACTCCGACGTGCTCGGCGAGGACCTCGTCGGGGCCGCCGTCGACGCGCCCGACCTGCGCGATCCCGTGCTGCGACGGCGGGTCGGGCAGTTGCACTCCGCGCTCGCCCTGCCCGGCGACGAACTGGAGGCCGACAGCCGGCTGACGTTGATCGGCGAGCGACTGCGCGATCACCTGTCCTCTCCTGCGCGGTCCCCGCTGCGGGCACGGCAGCGCCCCGATCCCGTGCTCGCGCGTCGGCTGCGTGAGCTTCTCGACGAACGCGTCGTCCAGGGACTCGCGTTGGAGGAGGCGGCCGCACTGGTGCAGGCCCATCCGGCGCATCTCGTACGGGCGTTCAGCTCCGCGTACGGAATCGCGCCGCACCAGTACCTCACCGCTCGTCGTGTCGACCTCGCCCGTCGGCTGCTGCTCGACGGGCGGCCGCCGGGTGACGTCGCGGCGGCGGCCGGGTTCTACGACCAGGCTCATCTCACCCGGCATTTCCGGAAGTTGGTGGGTGTCACGCCGGGGCGGTACGGAGATCGGCGGAAGGCATCCGTCCGGTGATCGACGGCCGCTGGCGTCGTTGCCATGGACATGAACACGGATGAGGCAACTGGGATATCGAACAGATCGGGCCGTGGGGCGCTTCGCGTCCGGCGGATCTCGGCCGCCGTCGCGGGGGCGGCGGCCCTGGTCGCGCGTGGGGCGCTTCGCGTCCGGCGGATCTCGGCCGCCGTCGCGGGGGCGGCGGCCCTGGTCGCGCTGAGCGTCGGAGTCGCCCTCGCGGCCGACTCGGCGGACGACGATCCCGTCCCCGTGCCGAGCGCGTCGGCGAGCCCGTCGGACAGCGAGGTGCCGGCCGACCCCGGGGGCAGCAGGGGCACCGACGGCGGCACCACTGCGGGCACCACCGGCGGCGAGGACCCGGACGCGAGCGAGACCCCGTCCACGCCCACCAGCCCGGCGGTCGACCTGGACGAGATCAACCGGCGCATCACCGAGCTCAACGCGAAGGTGGACGAGCTGCCCACCAAGGAGGATCTGGCCGACGCCCTGCGCGCCTTCGCCGACCAGCTCGACCCGTCCGCCCCGCCGGCCGGCGGCCCTGCCGACCCGGACGACCCGTCCTGATCCGTCACCACGAGGCGTGAACTGATCCCCGGCCGTCGGCCGACCCCGGGTCGGTCCAGGGTCGGTCCGAGGTCGATTCGGGGTCGGTCCGAGGTCGATTCGGGGTCGGTCCGAGGTCGATTCGGGGTCGGTCCGGGGTCGGTCCGGGGTCGGTCCGGGGTCGGTCCGGGGTCAGTCCGCCGTCGGGCGCTGGGTCAGGTGGGCGAACGCGTCCAGGTTGCGGGTCGACTCGCCCCTGGAGACGCGCCACTCGTACTCCCGGCGGATGGCGCTCGCGAAACCGAGTTCCAGGAGGGTGTTGAACGCGCCGTCGGCGGCCTCCAGGACCTGGCCCATGAGCCGGTCGACCTCGTCGGCGGTGATCGCGGCGAGGGGGAGGCGGGCGGTCACGTAGACGTCGCCGAGCCGGTCGACGGCGTAACTCACGCCGTACAGCTTGAGGTTGCGCTCCAGGAGCCAGCGGTGGACGGCGGGCTCGTTCTCGTCCGGGTGGCGGACGACGAAGGCGTTCAGCGAGAGGGAGTGACGGCCGACGATCAGGGAGACGGTCGTCTTGAGTTTGCGGGTGCCGGGGAGCTGGACCACGTAGTTGCCGGGCGCGGGGCTCTCCCACTCCAGCTCCGCGTCCTTCAGGAAACCCTCGACGACCTGCGCGGTCGACCTCTCCGCCTCACCCATGCTCGGAGCGTACGCGACGGCGGTGGGACTGGGTCGCGGCCGCGTAGACGTCGGCGGTGGCGGCGGCCGCGGTGTCCCAGCCGAAGGACTGGGCGTGCGCGGCGGCGGCCGCGCCCATGCGGGCGGGGAGTTCGGGGCCGTCCGCGAAACGCTCGAGCACGCGCGCGTAGCCGGCCGGTTCGTGGCCCTGCACCAGGAAGCCCGTCTCGCCGTCCCGGACGGCCACCGGGAGCCCGCCGACCGCGGCGGCGAGCACCGGGGTGCCGGCCGCCTGCGCCTCTATGGCGACCAGGCCGAAGGACTCGCTGTAGGAGGGGACGACCAGCAGGGACGCTGCCCGGAACCAGTCCGCGAGCTGGTCCTGGCCGACCGGCGGGCGGAACCGTACGACGTCGGCGATGCCGAGCCGCGCGGCGAGCTTCTGCAGCCCTTCCGGCTTGGCGAGGCCGCTGCCGCTGGGCCCGCCGACGATCGGCACGACGAGGCGGGAGCGGAGCTCGGGGCGCTCGTCGAGCAGGACGGCGACCGCGCGCAGAAGGACGTCCGGAGCCTTCAGTGGCTGGAGGCGGCCCGCGAAGAGGGGGATCAGGGCGTCCTGAGGGAGGTCCAGGCGGGCGCGGGCGGCGGCCCGGCCGTCCGCCGGGCGGAAGCGGTCGAGGTTGACGCCGGGGTGCACGACGGCGACCTTGCCGGGGTCGGCGTGGTAGTGCCGGACGAGTTCGTCGGCCTCCTCCGCCGTGTTGGCGATGAGGCGGTCGGCGGCGGCGACGATCTGGGTCTCGCCGATGACGCGGGCGGCGGGCTCGGGGGTGTCGCCCTCGGCGAGCGCCGCGTTCTTGACCTTGGCCATCGTGTGCATGGCGTGCACCAGGGGGGCGCCCCAGCGCTGCGCGGCCAGCCAGCCGACGTGGCCGGAGAGCCAGTAGTGCGAGTGGACGAGGTCGTAGTAGCCGGGGCGGTGGCCGGCCCACGCCTGCATCACGCCGTGCGTGAAGGCGCACAGCTGGGCGGGGAGGTCCTCCTTGGCGAGGCCCTCGTAGGGGCCCGCGTCGACGTGCCGGACGAGGACTCCGGGGGCCAGCTCGACGGTCGGCGGGAGGCCGCCGGTGGTCGCGCGCGTGAAGATCTCGACCTCGATGTTGATCGCGGCGAGGCGCTGCGCGAGCTCGACGATGTAGACGTTCATGCCGCCCGCGTCGCCGGTGCCGGGCTGGTGGAGCGGAGAGGTGTGCACGGAGAGCATCGCGACGCGGCGGGGGCGGCGGTGGAGCCTGAGCCGCGAGGGGGCCGCCGTAGAGCGACGCCCGAGCCTGTTGACGTACTGGCTCACGTGGCGTTCCTCCTTGCTGCGGGCATGCCGGAAGGAGGGGGTGGGGCCCTCCAGGGGGGTGCAACGCCGGAGGAAGGCGTTCCCATTCCGGTCGGTTTCGAAAATGGACGGTTTTTGCCCAGCCGTTACCGACTTTCGCTCAACCGTTCGACGCTTTTCTGCGTGGCGACCGCTTTTCTGCCGGAAGACATGGCTGTGAGCCGTGCTCGCGGGCACCGCATACCCTCACAGGTATGACATCCCGCGCCCCCACCCGCCCCGTGGGCACGGTCACGCGCGGGACGACGAACCCCAACCGGCTGCGCCGCATGGACCGCTGGATCGCCGCCGCCCACGGCGGTGAACTGCGGCGCGCCGCGGTTCCCGTCGCCGTCGACCTCGGATACGGGGCCGCGCCCTGGACGGCCGTCGAACTGCTGGAGCGGCTGCGGTCCGTCGCGCCACGCGCGTGTGTCGTGGGCGTCGAGATCGAACCGGCCAGGGTCGCGGCCGCCGAGCCGTACGCGCGCGAGGGGCTCGCCTTCCGGCACGGCGGGTTCGAGCTCCCGGTGCCCGGCCGCCTCCCCCAGCGACCGCACCTCGTGCGCGCCGCCAACGTGCTGCGGCAGTACGACGAGGACCAGGTCGCCGCGGTCTGGGAGCGGCTGTGCGCGCGGCTCGCGCCGGCCGATCCGGCGACCGGGTCCCGGGGCGGACTGCTCGTCGAGGGGACCTGCGACGAGATCGGGCGCCGGCACGTATGGGTCGCGCTCGGGCCGGAGGGGCCGCGCACGGTCACCTTCGCGACCCGGCTGGGGTCCCTGGACCGCCCCTCGGACCTGGCGGAGCGGCTGCCCAAGGCGCTGATCCACCGCAATGTCCCGGGCGAGCCGGTGCACGCCTTCCTGCGCGACTTCGACCGCGCCTGGGCGGCCGCGGCGCCCTACGCCTCGTACGGGGCCCGCCAGCGGTGGATCCGCGCGGTCCGGGACCTGAGAGCCGACTGGCCGGTGACGGACGGCCCGAGGCGGTGGCGGCAGGGGGAAGTGACGGTCCGGTGGGGGGCGTTGGTGCCCAGGAACTGAGTCACAGTTTTCCCGGGGCCCCCGGGAACGATCCCCATGAGTCGTTCGTCACAATGACGGGGAGATCGTCATGCCGGGGCGGGAGAGAGGGAAGAGCAGAACTGTTCCTGTCGTTCTGTTGTCACGTCCATCGCCGCCTCTGTCGTTTTCGGGCGTGACATGGCACGATCCCCCGTGCACCGTAAGTTACTGACGGTACATCAGTGTTGGGGGGACGGGGTATATGGGAACGGGCAAGCGTGGCCTGCTCGCGGCGGCCGTGACCGTGGTCTGTGCGGTCACCGTGCTGGGAGCGCCGGGTACGGCGTTCGCCAGCCCGAGCCCCAGCCCCACTCCGTCGTCGACGGCGGGGTCCACCGCACCGGCGCTCCCCTCGACCGCGTCCAACAAGGACCTCGAGGCCGTACGCACCCAACTCGAAGCGCTCTACCACGACGCCGCGGTCGCCACCGACGCCTACAACGCGGCCGAGGAAGCGGCGAAGAAGCAGTCCGCGGAGATCGTCGCGCTGGCCACGAAGATCGTCGAAGGCCGGGAGAAGCTGGACGACCTGAAGGACCGCGCGGGCGCCGCGGCCCGCTCCCAGTACCGCACCGGGGGCCTGCCGGACGAAGCGCAGCTGATGCTGAGCGACGACCCGACCGAGTTCCTGAACGGCGCCGGCCGGGTGCTCCAGGGCGAGCGCGCCACCAAGGGCCTGCTCAGCGAACTGACCCGCACCCAGCAGGACTTGGAGCAGTACTCCAAGGACGCCTCCGCGCAGTGGCAGAAGCTGGAGGCGGGCCGCAAGACGAAGGCGGCGGCCCAGAAGAAGATCGAGACGCAGATCGCGGCGGCCGAGAAGCTCGAGTCCCGGCTGGAGAAGGAGGACAAGAAGCGCCTCGAACAACTGGAGGCGCAGGCCGCGCAGAAGGCGCAGAGCGCCTGGCTGAGCACCGGCGTCCTCACCGAGATCAACAGCTCGGCGACCGCGCAGGGCACGAAGGCCGTGCAGTACGCCACCGCGCAGATAGGCAAGCCGTATGTCTGGGGCGCCGAGGGCCCGAACTCCTACGACTGCTCCGGGCTGACCTCCGAGGCCTGGAAGAGCGCCGGCCGGGCGATACCGCGGACCTCGCAGGAGCAGTGGAACCAGCTGCCGCACATCGCCGTCGCGGACATGCGCCCCGGCGACCTGATCATCTACTTCGACGACGCCAGCCACGTCGCGATGTACGTGGGCGACGGCACGATCGTCCACGCCCCGCGCCCGGGGCGGACGGTCACGCTCGCAGGGGCGGGTTCGATGCCGATACTCGGGGTGGTACGACCGGACGCGTGACCTCGCGCACGTGACCCAGGGCACCCCGCCGGGCCTCCCAAACCCCGGGCGGACGTGACGTTCGTCATCCTCGCTCCGCTCCCGCCCTGCCCAACTGCGGTACGGAACGCGGCATATGACACTGGCGACAGATCAAGCCGCGTGCTTCACGCCATTCCGTTGCGACGCCTTCTGCCGCTATGGTCCCGGTCGGTGGGTCGAGGTCCCTCGTCCCCGCCATGCCCTCGGGGGGAGGGAAGGAACCCAAGACGATGCCCGTACCCGTGCCGCGGCAGAGAGCGATCCCGGCCGTGGAGTGTGGTCAGGCGCAGGCCTCGCCCGCAGTCGACGGCCCCTCCAAGGACGAAACCGGTCGCAAGCAGGACACCAGCCGCAAGAAGAACATCAGTCACAAGCAGGACACCAGCCGCGTCGAAGAGGCCGGTCGTCACGAGACCACGACGGCCGAGAACGACGCCACGCTCAACGCCACGCCCGCCGACGGCGTCCACCATGGCGTGAGCAGCACAAGCCTGAGCGCCACCGACGCCGGCGCCGTCGGCGTGGGCGCCGTCGGTGCGGGCGCCGTCGGTGCGGGCGTCAGCAGTGCGGGCGTCAGCAGTGCGGGCGTCAGCAGTGCGGGCGTCAGCAGTGCGGGCAACACGCACATCACCCTCACACTGCTGCTGATCGAGGACGACCCCACGGCCGCGCCGATCGTGCGTGACCTGCTCGACGCGGACGGCAAGCCGATCCGGGTGCGCACCGCGCGCAACCTCACCGAGGCCGAGCGGCTGCTGACCGACGACGTCCACTGCATCCTCCTGGACCTCGCGCTGCCCGCCCCAGGCCGGTCGTCGGCCGCCACCGCCTCCGCCACCGCCTCCGCTTCCACCTCCGGTGACGAGCTCGCCGTCCTGCGGCACGTGCTCCGCCTCGCGCCCCGGCACGCCGTCCTCGCGCTCACCGCGTCCGGCGACGCCGAGCGCGGCACCGAAGCGGTGCGTGTCGGCGCGCAGGACTACCTCTACAAGGACGAGCTGGACAGCCGGCTGCTGAGCCGCGCGATCCGTTACGCGGTGGAGCGGAAACGTTCCGACACGGCCGAGCGGCGGCTCGCCGAGGGCAAGCTGCGCGCGCAGGAGAACGCCCGCCTGGAGCGCGGTCTGCTGCCCACGCCCCTCCTGGAGGGCTCCCCGCTGCGCTTCGCCGCCCGCTACCGCCCCGGCCGCTCGCGCGCGCTGCTCGGCGGCGACTTCTACGACACCGTCCGCACGCCGGACGGCACCGTGCACGCCATGATCGGCGACGTCTGCGGGCACGGCCCGGACGAGGCGGCGCTCGGCGTGGAGCTGCGCATCGCCTGGCGGGCGCTGACCCTGGCGGGGCTGTGCGGGGACGAACTGCTCAACACGCTTCAGCAGGTGCTGGAGCACGAGCGGGACGACGACGAGATCTTCGCGACGCTGTGCACGGTGGACATCGCGCCCGACGGCCGTCGGGCCGGGCTGTGCCTGGCCGGCCACCCGGCGCCGCTGATCGCCCGCCCGGACCGGCCCGCGCGCCTGCTGCCGTACGACAACAACGGCCCCGCCCTCGGGCTGCTGCCGGGTGCCCGCTGGCCGCGGATGCAGGTCGAGCTGGGCGCGGAGTGGAGCCTGATGCTGTACACCGACGGGCTGATCGAGGGACGGATCGGCGCGGGCCGGGAGCGGCTGGGCCAGGACGGGATGCTGGAGATGATCCGCCGCCAGCTCTCCGAGGGGTTGGGCGGAGAGGCGTTGCTGCGGGCCGCGGTGAACGAGGTGCGGCAGCTGAATGGGGGCGAGCTGACGGACGACGTGGCGGTGGTGTTGCTGGATCGGGTTCCGTAAGCAGCGGCAGGTGCCACTCGGCGCACCCCTTCGGCCACCCGCCGTGAGGGCGCCCCCTCGGCCACCCGCCGTGAGACACGCGCGGTCGGCCGGCTGCGGGACCGCCGTGACTGGTCGCGCGGTTCCGCGCGCCCCCGATAAACACGGAACCCGCCAGGCGGCCATCCGTCGTCAGCCGACTGCCGCGCGCTGTGGCCGGTCGCGCGGTTCCCCGCGCCCCTGGGGGCTGCGCCCCGCGGGAAGTCGCTTTCCTGGCTCTGGTGGGGCTAGCGGCCGCCGTTGTACGGGCCGTAAGGGCCGTCGCTGCTGCTGCCGCCTCGGCGGCCGGGCCAGCCTCCGCCGCCGCCCGAGACCTGCCTGAGGGCGGGGCGTACGTCCACGAAGAAGACGATCGTGGCGACGAGGCCCGCGAGTTGCAGGAAGAGCATCGGCACCAGCAGGTTCACCGCGACGGTGATGCCGAGGATGATCAGCCAGAAGCCCTTGTTCTTCTTGTCGGCGGCCCGGTACGCGTCATCACGGAACAGGGCGGCCATCACCAGCGCCACCACGGCAAGCACCAGCATGGCTAGGTAGAGCAGCCACACGAGGCCCGCGAAGCCTTCCATCAGCACAACGTCCACCACCCGACTCGACGTGTCTCGACTCGCTCTTGCTTACGCGGTCACCGTACCCGCAACCGCGCTCCCCCTACCCGAACAACGGGCCGGGCACCCGTTCAGTGCCCGGCCCGTGACTTTATGTCGCTGTCTGCCGTGTCCGTCCCGGCGGTCGGTATCACTTGGCGGGCGGCGTCGTCTTCTTCGCGGTGGCGGTGGCGGTGACCGTGCCGGTGCTCTTGCGGGCGGCCGGAGCCTTCTTCGCGGCGGGCTTCTTCGCCTGGGCGGGCTCGGACTTGGCCTCGGCCGCGACGGGCTTCGGCGCCTCGGTCTCCTTGACCTCGACCGGCTCGGCCTTCGGCTCGACCGCGACCGCCAGCTCCTCGATCTCCTCGGCGGCCTCGCCGCGCCAGGTCCGCACGGCCTGCTCGCCGTGCTCGGCGACCTTCTCGTAGGTCTCACGGGCCTTGACCGCGTACTCGGCGGCGACGCCGACGCTGCGCAGTGCGAGGTCCTGGGCGGACTCGCCGAGCTTCTTCAGGTCGGCGTCGAGGGTGCTGCCGAGCTTCTTGATGTCCCCGTCGAGGGTGCCGATGAAGTCGGTGACCTTGGCCTGGAGGGCTTCCTGCGCCTCCTTGGCCTTGGCGCTCGCCTCCTTGGCCTTGACGCCGGCCTTCTCCTGCACGGCCTTGGGGTCGGTGTTGCGGACGGCCTCGAAGCGAGCCGGGGCCTCGGTGCGCAGCTGCTCCACCAGACCCGGCACCTTCTTCGCCTGCTGGAAGGCCAGATCGGCGGTGCCTGCGGCGAAGTAGAGAGGAGTCGGGTCGCTGAAGGTCTTGCGCAGGTCGTCGGTGATGGCCATGGTGAAGGTCCTCCCGGATTCACGTTCGTCGTATAGGTCTGTGCCGAGTACGTCGTCTTCGGCTGAGGGTCTTGCAGGTCCGCAGCGGGGCGGTCGGTCCCCTGGTCCGGTCAACCGGCCGTCTGCTGCGGATCGACGTCGCCGTCCTGAGCCCTGCTGTCCGTACCGTCGCCGCTGTCGCCGCCGTCGCTCCCGATCTCGATCCCGTTCTCCTTGCGGAAGGACTCGTAGATCTGGAGCAGCGCCTGCTTCTGCGCCTCGTTCAGTGTGGGATCGGCGAGGATGACCGCTCGGGTCTCGACCTCGTCCCGGTCCCGCTCCGCGTCGAGGATGCCGGCCCGCACGTACAGCGTCTCGGCGGAGATCCGCAGCGCCTTGGCGACCTGCTGCAGCACCTCCGCGCTCGGCTTGCGCAGCCCGCGCTCGATCTGGCTGAGATACGGGTTGGACACGCCGGCGGCGTCGGCGAGCTGCCGGAGCGACAGTTGCGCGTTGCGCCGCTGCTCTCGCAGGTACTCACCAAGGTTGCCGACGTTGAGCGATGCCATGCCTTCACCATGCACCACCCCCGCTAACTATTGCAAGCACCTGCTTGCAAAAGTGTGCCGCGCCACGAACTCCGGGCCGCCAGGCCAGGGTCGGTCGTTGTCCGTTCTCAGTAGATGCGGCGAGTCCCAGTGGTTCTGGCAAACGACCTGGCGGAGTCCCGGCGAAGCTGGCCGGCCTGTACGGTCCACCGCATGGTTGACGCGTTCGATGTGGCTCACGCTCTGCGCGGCGGGATACCCGACAGGGCGGGAGCCTGGGCCTTCGTTCGGGACTTTGCCGCAGCGTGGGCGGAGCCGCTCGCCGACGGCGCGGGTACGCGAGCGGAGGAGCTGGAGCGAGCCGAGGAGATGCTGGGGCTCGCGCTGCCGACCGCGTTGCGCGAGGCGTATTCGCTTCTCGGCACGCGTCACGACCTCACCGGGAACCAGGACCCGCTGCTGCGCCCTTCCGAGCTGTTCGTACACGACGAGTTCGGTGGAGTGCTCGTCTTCCGCAGCGAGAACCAGGGATGCGCTTTCTGGGGAGTGCGGCTGCGGGACCTCGGTCAAGACGATCCGCCGGTGTTCGTCCAGTCACGGGATGGTTGGGTCCGCTACCTGGAGCGGGTCTCCCTGGCCTGTGTCGAGCTCGTACTCAGCGAGACGCTGCTTGGCAGCGAAGGACGGCTCTACAACGCCTGCGAACTTCCCGCCAGCCTGATTCGAGAGCTGCCGAGTCGGTTCGCGCCGGTGCAGTTTCCCGAGTACCCGATGTGGACGGGGAAGGAAGAGTCACCCGTGTGCTGGTTTTCCGCGCCGGGGAAGCTCTTGCGGCTCGACGGACTGAGTGACCACAGCTGGCTGCACGTTCGGGGAAGTACGTTCGCCGACCTGGAGTCGCTCTGCGCCACCCTCCCCGGCCACTGGGTACGTGGGTACTCAAAGCCGTTGGAAGCCGACGAACTGCCTTTCTAGTGCCGGATCAGGCAACGTTTGCCCTGTCGACGACGGCGCGTAGGCGCCGGTCGTCGGCATGGCGGTTTCGCCAGATGATGTAGCGGCGGAT
>NZ_JBFAKW010000104.1:0-33958 GCF_040655955.1 Streptomyces sp. NPDC050263
AGCAGCGATATGGCACAACGACGCCACCGGACAGCCCGTCCTACGCTCACTGACCGCCTACGATCACTGACCCCTTGGAATCGATCATCTAGTAGGCCACCCCCACCCCCTGCTTCGCCGTCCCCGTGTCCGCCACCATGGCGAGCATCGCGTGCGCCACGTCGGCGCGTCCGATGAACCGGCCCTTGGGCGGGAAGCCGCCCACCACCGTCCGGTACGACCCGGTGACCGGCTTGTTCTGGAGCCGCGGCGGCCGGACGACCGTCCAGTCCGTGGCGCTGCGCGTCAGCTCCGCCTCCATCTCGCGCAGGTCGGCGTACACGTCCTTCAGGGCGGCCGAGACGATCCCGCGCACCGTGCGGTCCAGGAATCCGTCGCCCGCCGGCTCGGGGCCGACCGGGCCGGCGCTCACCACGAGCAGCCGGCGTACGCCCTCCGCCTCCAGGGCCGACAGCACCGTGCGGGTGAGCCGGGTGGCGACCCCGGCGGCCTTGCGGTCGCGTGCGCCGAGCCCGGACAGGACGGCGTCCCGGCCGGCCACGGCGGGGCGCAGTGCCTCCGGGTCGGACAGGTCCGCGCGGACCACCTCCAGGCGGGCGCCGGTGACGGCGAGCCCGGCCGGGTCCCGTACGACGGCCGTGACCTCGTGGCCCGCCTCCAGGGCCTGGCGGACGATCTCCCCGCCGATGCCTCCGGTGGCGCCGAAAACCGTGAACTTCATGGCACGCTCCCGAGTTCGGTTCTGCTCCGGTCAGGTGGGTGAGTATTCACTCACCACCTCCTCCCTCTAGAGTGGGTAAGCATTCACTCACCCGTCAAGAGGGGAACCCGCATGGATCGACCGGCCCGCGTCCGCATCCTCGACGCCGCGCACGAGCTGATGCTCACCGTCGGACTGACCCGTGCCACCACCAAGGAGATCGCGAAGGCGGCCGGCTGCTCCGAGGCGGCGCTCTACAAGTACTTCGCGAACAAGGAGGAGCTGTTCATCAGGGTCCTCAGCGAACGGCTCCCGCGGCTCACCCCGCTGCTCAGCAGCCTCGCGGCCGAGCCCGGACGCGGCACCCTGGAGGGCAACCTCACCGAGATCGCCCGCCAGGCCGCCCTCTTCTATGAGCAGAGCTTCCCGATCGCGGCCTCCCTGTACGCCGAGACACAGCTCAAGCGACGGCACGACGAGGCCATGCGGGGACTGGGCGCCGGGCCGCACGTGCCGATCGAGCAGCTCGCCGCCTATCTGCGGGCCGAGCAGGGCATCGGCCGGGTGCGGGCGGACGCGGACCCGTTCGCCGCGGCCTCGCTGCTGATGGGGGCCTGCGCGCAGCGGGCGTTCGCGTACGACGCGACGCAGGAGCGGCCGGAGCCGAACGACTTCGCCGCCCGCCTGGCGCGCACGCTCCTCGCGGGCGTCGCCGCCTGAATGCGGGACCGGCCTACGAGGCCAGCCAGTCGTCCACGCCCGCCAGCAGCTTGGCCCGTACGTCCTCCGGGGCCGCCGAACCACGTACCGACTGGCGGGCCAGTTCCGCCAACTCCTCGTCCGTGAAGGCGTGGTGGCGGCGGGCGATGTCGTACTGGGCCGCGAGGCGGGCGCCGAACAGCAGCGGGTCGTCGGCGCCCAGGGCCATCGGCACGCCCGCGTCGAACAGGGTGCGCAGCGGAACGTCCTCCGGCTTCTCGTAGACCCCCAGAGCCACGTTCGACGCCGGGCACACCTCGCAGGTCACGCCGCGGTCGGCGAGCCGCTTCAGCAGCCTGGGGTCCTCGGCCGCCCGCACCCCGTGGCCCAGCCGGTTGGCGTGCAGATCGTCCAGGCAGTCGCGGACGGAGAACGGGCCGGTCAACTCGCCGCCGTGCGGGGCGGACAGCAGCCCGCCGTCCCGCGCGATCGCGAACGCACGGTCGAAGTCCCGTGCCATGCCCCGCCGTTCGTCGTTCGACAGCCCGAACCCGACCACCCCGCGGTCGGCGTACCGGACGGCCAGCCGGGCCAGGGTGCGGGCGTCCAGCGGATGCTTCATACGGTTCGCCGCGACCAGCACCCGCATCCCGAGCCCGGTGTCGCGCGAGGCCGTCTCCACGGCGTCCAGGATGATCTCCAGCGCCGGGATCAGCCCGCCCAGCCGGGGCGCGTACGAGGTCGGGTCCACCTGGATCTCCAGCCAGCCCGAGCCGTCCTTCAGGTCCTCCTCGGCGGCCTCCCGCACCAGCCGCTGGATGTCCTCGGGCTCCCGCACGCACGAGCGTGCCGCGTCGTAGAGGCGCTGGAAGCGGAACCAGCCCCGTTCGTCGGTGGCCCGCAGCTTCGGCGGCTCGCCGCTCGTCAGCGCCTCGATCAGCGCTTCGGGCAGCCGCACGCCGTACTTGTCGGCCAGTTCCAGCACGGTGGTGGCCCGCATCGACCCGGTGAAGTGCAGGTGCAGATGGGCTTTAGGCAGTTCAGAGACATCACGTACACGCTCCATTCAAGGATCCTGCCGCACGCGCGCGTGGTCTCGGTAGCGCTTTCCCCGATAGTGGCCTTGCTCGCACAAAGCAGCGGGCCGCCTCCCGAAGGAGACGGCCCGCCGACCTGCTCTCAAGAGCAGGTTCAGTCCCTGGCCTCCGCCAGCAGCTTCTGGATGCGGCTCACGCCCTCGACGAGGTCCTCGTCGCCCAGCGCGTACGACAGCCGCAGGTAGCCCGGGGTGCCGAAGGCCTCACCCGGCACCACCGCGACCTCGGCCTCCTCCAGGATCAGCGCGGCCAGCTCGACGGAGTCCTGCGGGCGCTTGCCGCGGATCTCCTTGCCGAGCAGCCCCTTCACCGACGGGTACGCGTAGAAGGCGCCCTCGGGCTCCGGGCAGAGCACGCCGTCGATCTCGTTGAGCATCCGCACGATCGTCTTGCGGCGGCGGTCGAAGGCCTCGCGCATCTGCTCGACGGCCGACAGATCACCGGAGACGGCGGCCAGCGCGGCGACCTGCGCCACGTTGGAGACGTTCGAGGTGGCGTGCGACTGCAGGTTGGTCGCGGCCTTGACGACGTCCTTCGGGCCGATGATCCAGCCCACCCGCCAGCCGGTCATCGCATACGTCTTGGCGACGCCGTTGACGACGATGCACTTGTCGCGCAGCTCGGGCAGGACGGCCGGCAGCGAGGTGAACGTGGCGTCGCCGTAGACGAGGTGCTCGTAGATCTCGTCCGTCATCACCCACAGGCCGTGCTCCACGGCCCAGCGGCCGATCGCCTCGGTGTCCTCGGCGCTGTAGACCGCGCCGGTCGGGTTGGACGGGGAGACGAAGAGCACGACCTTGGTGTTCTCGGTGCGCGCCGCCTCCAGCTGCTCGACGGAGACCCGGTAGCCGGTCGTCTCGTCGGCGACGACCTCCACCGGGACACCGCCGGCCAGCCGGATCGACTCCGGGTACGTGGTCCAGTACGGCGCCGGGACGATGACCTCGTCGCCCGGGTCGAGGATCGCGGCGAACGCGTTGTAGATCGCCTGCTTGCCGCCGTTGGTGACCAGGATCTGCGAGGTCTCGACCTCGTAGCCGGAGTCGCGCAGCGTCTTCGCGGCGATCGCGGCCTTCAGCTCGGGCAGGCCGCCGGCCGGCGTGTAGCGGTGGTACTTGGGGTCCTGGCAGGCCGCGACGGCGGCTTCGACTACGTAGTCCGGGGTCGGGAAGTCGGGCTCTCCGGCGCCGAAGCCGATCACCGGCCGCCCGGCGGCCTTCAGGGCCTTGGCCTTGGCGTCCACGGCGAGAGTGGCGGACTCGGAGATCGCGCCGACGCGGGCGGAGACCCGGCGCTCGGTGGGAGGGGTTGCAGCGCTCATGGGGCCCATGGTTTCAGACCGGAAACCACCATGGCACACGGGTTTCATCTACTGAACATGTAAGGGCAGGGCGCTGAACATCAGTCCGGATTCGCCGCTCCTTCCCTCTTCGGACCGGACGATCTTTCACGGACGAAGCCTCCACGGGCACTTTCCGTTCGACGAGGCGCTCAAGACCACGTACACTCACACGTCGTTGGCCTTCAACAGCCGCACCGCCACAGGTGCACACCGAGCACCCGGTCGGATGCGGTAAGTTGGGGACGACGCAAAGGGTCGTAGCTCAATTGGTAGAGCACTGGTCTCCAAAACCAGCGGTTGGGGGTTCAAGTCCCTCCGGCCCTGCTACACACACCTCGCCAGGATGTGTGCGCAGCGCATGTACGTACAGCAATGCACTCGCCGTGCGGCTCAGACCGGGCGCGGCACGGCCACGACCCGGGAACAGGTGAGGACGAATGGCGGACGCCGTGGGCTCCATCGATACGCCTGATGCCCAGGATGAAGTGCCTGAGGCGACGAAGAAGACCCGCAAGGGCGGCAAGCGCGCCAAGAAGGGCCCGCTGAAGCGTCTCGCGCTCTTCTACCGCCAGATCGTCGCGGAGCTCCGCAAGGTCGTATGGCCCACGCGGGGCCAGCTGACGACGTACACGACCGTGGTGATCGTCTTCGTGGTCATCATGATCGGCCTGGTGACCGTGATTGACTATGGACTCAGCCACGCCGCCAAGTACGTCTTCGGCTGAACCAAGAGCGAAGGGCGCCGAGGTATCCGGCGCCCCTTTCGCATGTTCCACCCCTATGTATCCAGGAAGAAGCAGCCACCGTGTCTGACCAGAACCTGAACGAGGACGTCGAGTCCGTGGACGACGAGCTCGACATCGTCGAGGGCGCGGACGATGACCTGGACGAGTTCGAGGCTGCCGAGGCCGAAGCGGGCGAGCCCGCGGAGGAAGCCGCGCTCCACGTCGAGGATGAGGACGAGGAAGCCGCGGACGAGGACGTCGTCGAAGAGGCCGAGGAAGAAGAGCCGGCCGAGCCCGTCGACCCCGTCGTCGCCCTGCGCGAGGAACTGCGCACCCTCCCCGGCGAGTGGTACGTGATCCACACGTACGCCGGTTACGAGAACCGCGTGAAGACCAACCTGGAGCAGCGCGCCGTCTCGCTGAACGTCGAGGACTACATCTTCCAGGCCGAGGTGCCGCAGGAAGAGGTCGTCCAGATCAAGAACGGCGACCGCAAGACCATTCGTCAGAACAAGCTCCCCGGCTATGTGCTGGTGCGCATGGACCTGACGAACGAGTCCTGGGGCGTCGTCCGCAACACCCCCGGCGTCACCGGCTTCGTGGGCAACGCCTACGACCCGTACCCGCTGACCCTGGACGAGATCGTCAAGATGCTCGCCCCGGAGGCCGAGGAGAAGGCCGCCCGTGAGGCCGCCGAGGCCGAGGGCAAGCCGGCTCCGGCCCGTAAGGTCGAGGTCCAGGTGCTGGACTTCGAGGTGGGCGACTCGGTCACCGTCACCGACGGCCCGTTCGCCACGCTGCAGGCCACGATCAACGAGATCAACGCCGACTCGAAGAAGGTCAAGGGCCTCGTCGAGATCTTCGGCCGCGAGACCCCGGTCGAGCTGAGCTTCGACCAGATCCAGAAGAACTAGCTTCTCTGGAACACACGCCTCCGACCAGGTCAGGCGGGCTGTCACAGCTCGCCTGACCTGCTCGGTTTTTGGCCGCGCATAGATACCCGTTATTGTTGTGCGGTATGCCTCCATCCGGATCATCCGGATGGGACGGCTGAAAAACTCTCACTAGGACCCGGAGAGAGCAATGCCTCCCAAGAAGAAGAAGGTCACGGGGCTCATCAAGCTCCAGATCAACGCCGGTGCGGCGAACCCCGCACCGCCGGTCGGCCCCGCGCTCGGCCAGCACGGCGTCAACATCATGGAGTTCTGCAAGGCCTACAACGCCGCGACCGAGTCGCAGCGTGGCTGGGTGATCCCGGTGGAGATCACGGTCTACGAGGACCGCTCCTTCACCTTCGTCACCAAGACGCCGCCGGCCGCGAAGATGATCCTCAAGGCCGCTGGTGTCGAGAAGGGCTCGGGCGAGCCGCACAAGACCAAGGTCGCCAAGATCACCCAGGCGCAGGTCCGCGAGATCGCCACGACCAAGCTGCCCGACCTGAACGCCAACGACCTGGACGCCGCGTCGAAGATCATCGCCGGCACCGCCCGCTCCATGGGCATCACGGTCGAAGGCTGAACCGCAGCCCCGTAGCACCTTCGTAGCACCGTGGCAGGGCCTGCTCGGCCCGTACCACGACTCCTCAAGACACACTGGAGCAGTAGTGAGCAAGCGCAGCAAGTCCCTCCGCGCTGCGGACGCCAAGATCGACCGGGAGAAGCTCTACGCCCCGCTCGAGGCCGTCCGTCTCGCCAAGGAGACCTCCACGAGCAAGTTCGACGGCACCGTCGAGGTCGCCTTCCGCCTGGGTGTCGACCCGCGCAAGGCCGACCAGATGGTCCGTGGCACCGTGAACCTGCCGCACGGCACCGGCAAGACCGCCCGGGTCCTGGTCTTCGCGACCGGTGACCGTGCTGCGGCCGCGGAGGGCGCGGGCGCCGACATCGTCGGCTCCGACGAACTGATCGACGAGGTCGCGAAGGGCCGTCTGGACTTCGACGCCGTCGTCGCCACCCCGGACCTCATGGGCAAGGTCGGCCGCCTCGGCCGCGTGCTCGGTCCGCGTGGTCTGATGCCGAACCCGAAGACCGGCACGGTCACCCCCGACGTGGCCAAGGCCGTCACGGAGATCAAGGGCGGAAAGATCGAGTTCCGCGTCGACAAGCACTCGAACCTGCACTTCATCATCGGCAAGTCGTCCTTCGACGACACCAAGCTGGTGGAGAACTACGGCGCGGCCCTGGACGAGATCCTTCGTCTGAAGCCGTCCGCCGCCAAGGGTCGCTACATCAAGAAGGCCGCGATCAGCACCACGATCGGCCCCGGCATCCAGGTCGACCCCAACCGCACCCGGAACCTTCTCGTCGAGGAGGACCCGGCCGCGGTCTGAACCTGACGGTTCGCATCGGTCGGCGACGAGCCCCGCAACCTTTCGAGGTGCGGGGCTCGTCCCTTTTTGTCGTACGTCTCTTTTTTCGTACAGCAGTCTCGGCCGGTTGTCAGTGCTGTGCGTTAGCGTGCAGTCACGGGAAATTCTTGGGGGGTGGGGCGAATGAAGCGTGCGATCGTGCGCCGCGTGGGCCTGTCGATCGGTGCGATGGCGCTGGTGGCGGGGGTGACCGCCTGTAGCGGTTCCGGCGGTTCCAGCGGCTCCGGCGACTCCGGCAGTTCCGACAAGGGTGGGGAGGGCAGCGCACGGCTCAGCCCCGTCGCCGCCCTGCTGACCGCCGAGAAGTCCACCGACGGCGCGGACTCCGCGAAGGTCGAGTCGACCACCACCATGGGCTCCGTGATGTCGATGACCGCCGACGGCGCCCTCGGCTGGGGCGACGGCCTCACCGGCACCCTCACCATCACGTACACCGGCGGCACCATGGCCGAGACGATGCGGCAGATCGGCACCACGTCGATGGAGGCCCGCTATCTGCCCGACGCCTACTACGCGAAGATGGGCGACGCCTTCGCGGATCAGGCCGGCGGCAAGCACTGGATCAAGTACGCGTACGACGACCTGGAGAGCCTCGGCGGCAGCTCCGGTGCGTATCTCAAGGACCAGATGCAGAACACCACCCCGAACCAGTCGGTGAAGCTGCTGCTGGCCTCAGGGGATGTGCGCGAGGTCGGCGAGGAGCGGGTGCGGGGCCGGCAGACCACGCACTACTCGGGGACGGTCGACGTGAGCGACCTCGCCGAGAAGAACTCCAGCCTCAGCCAGAGCCAGCTCGACGACCTGAAGAAGACGTTGGAGCAGGCCGGCGTCACCACCGAGACCGTCGACATCTGGGTCGACGACCGGGACCTCCTGGTCAAGAAGGTCGAGAAGGGCGAGACGACGGAGGGCGCCTATATGCAGACCGCCTACTACAGCGACTACGGCACCGAGGTCTCCGTGGACGTGCCCCCGGCGAGCGACACCGCGGACTTCACGGAGCTGGTGAAGCAGCAGGGCGGGAGCGCCGGCTCGTAATTCACGGGACCTCTCCCGGCCCTCTGGGATACCTTCACGGTCTTGCTGTGCATAGGCCATGTGTTCGCCATGGGCCCACCGGGTCGGTGGCGCTCCGGCTGGTTCTCTGGGGGAAATTGGATGAGGTCTTCCGTGGGTGTCCTCGGGCTGTCCGCGTTGCTCGTCGCCGGGTGCGCGGCGGTGGACGGTACGGAGAGCGGCGGCGACTCGGCCGCCGCCGCGGCCGCCGTCGCCCGGGCCGCCGAGAAGGCGGAGCAGCCCGGGTCCCTGCGCTATCGCATGACAGGCCGGACCCCGGAGGAGGGGCGGATCGAGGGCGAGGCCGCGATCGGCACGAAGCCGCAGGCCATGCTCCTGAAGTCCACCGTGCTCAGCGGCCCCGACAAGGGGACGGGCGAGTTCCGGTTCGTCGACGGGGTGCTGTACGTGGGCAGCGACGAGGCGGGGGAGGACGGCAAGCACTGGATCAAGTTCGGCAAGCCGGGCGCCAACGGCGGGATGGCCGACAAGGTCCGCGACAACCCCTCCCACGAGACCGGCTTCCTCGCCGCGGCCGACGACCTCAAGAAGGCCGGCGCCGAGACCGTCGAGGGCGTCCGCACCACCCACTACACGGGCACGGCCACCGTCGACGACATCCGCGCCTCCTACGAGGACGACGAGACGAAGGTCCGGCAGCGGACCGAGAAGAGCCTCGCCCAGTACGAGAAGCTGGGCGTGGACGAGTTGACCATGGACCTGTGGATCGACGCCGAGGACCGCACGCGGCGGCTGCGCATGCAGGGCTTCGGACGGCACGGCGAGCTCGACCTCACCCTCACCTTCTTCGACTTCGGCAAGCCCGTGACGGTGAAGGCGCCGCCCGCCTCGGACACCATGGACATGGCCGAGATGCTGGACACCGCCGGGGACTGAGGGCGGATTTGCCTGCCGGTGGCCCGTTCACGTACTCTCCTCGAGAAGCCAAAGACCGCTGGTCGTTGCCGTGCCCTCACAGGAGAGTGCGGTGGCCGAAGGATCCGCTGCAATGCGGACGACCCGCGCAGGTGACTGTGGAATTGCTCCCGGATGGAATCCGCCCACGGAATTCGTTCGGTCGAGCTACGCCCCGTGCACCTGTGCCGGGGCGTTTCGTTTGTCCCAGCCCCTTCTGAGCGGTCCTCATCACCCGGAAGGAGGCCGACGCTCTATGGCAAGGCCCGACAAGGCTGCCGCGGTAGCCGAGCTGGCGGACGCGTTCCGCGGTTCGAACGCCGCCGTGCTGACCGAGTACCGGGGTCTCACCGTGGCGCAGCTCAAGACGCTGCGTCGTTCGCTCGGTGAGAACGCCCAGTACGCCGTGGTGAAGAACACGCTGACCAAGATTGCGGCCAACGAGGCCGGGATCTCCTCGCTCGACGACCTTTTCAACGGTCCGACGGCGGTCGCCTTCATCACCGGTGACCCGGTGGAGTCGGCGAAGGGTCTTCGTGACTTCGCCAAGGACAACCCGAACCTCGTCATCAAGGGCGGTGTCCTTGACGGCAAGGCGCTGTCCGCCGACGAGATCAAGAAGCTTGCGGACCTCGAGTCCCGCGAGGTTCTGCTCAGCAAGCTGGCCGGTGCGTTCAAGGGCAAGCAGTCCCAGGCTGCCTCGCTCTTCCAGGCGCTCCCCTCGAAGCTCGTCCGCACCGTGGACGCGCTTCGTGCCAAGCAGGCCGAGCAGGGCGGTGCCGAGTAATTCGGCTCGCGCATTGACCGCCGCCTGAGGCGACGGTCGTAGCGGGCCGAACGTACGCCCGCCTCACCAGTACATACCGGCACCAGCCGAATTAGTGGAAGGATCGCCCACCATGGCGAAGCTCAGCCAGGACGACCTGCTCGCGCAGTTCGAGGAGATGACCCTCATCGAGCTCTCCGAGTTCGTGAAGGCGTTCGAGGAGAAGTTCGACGTCACCGCCGCCGCGGCCGTCGCCGTCGCCGGCCCGGCCGGGCCGGCCGCCGTTGCCGACGCCGTCGAGGAGCAGGACGAGTTCGACGTCGTCCTCACCGGCGCCGGCGAGAAGAAGATCCAGGTCATCAAGGTCGTGCGCGAGCTGACCTCCCTGGGTCTCAAGGAGGCCAAGGACCTCGTGGACGGCGCCCCGAAGCCCGTTCTGGAGAAGGTCGCCAAGGAGGCCGCGGAGAAGGCTGCCGAGTCCCTCAAGGCCGCTGGCGCCTCCGTCGAGGTCAAGTAACACTGCGCGGTCGGCGACGACCGCACGCGTTGGCTGAAAGAGTCCCCTCGGGGCTGTAACGCCCGCGCACCGAAGAGCGATCATCCATCTGGGTGGTCGCTCTTCGTCGTTCCTGGGAGCGCGGCCACGGTTGCCTTGCACCCCCCTGACCGGGGGGTATGGTGATCTTCGTCGTGTCTCCGAGCGCCTTGGCCGGTGCAGGGGGGCCTTGACGAACCGCACGCAGCGCGCAATTCTCAGGACGCGTCGTCACAAGGATCCGAATCCGAGGCATGGATCGACGGCGAAGTGGGCAGTATGACCGTGCGTTGAGGGCTACCGGACCGAGGGCGTTGAGAACAACGAGGGTCTCGAAAAACCCGCACTGGACATCAGTGTGCCAAGTGGCTACACTGACCCTTTGCGCTGCCTGTTAGCTGTCCCCTGCCCGTCACCAGGGGCATGCCCTCCCTTTAGCCCGGACGATCAGACCATGTCTCACCTGGCCTTTTGCCAGATTGAGAAATGTCTGTCGCTGTGCGCGAGAGAGGGGCCGGTACGCGCGTAGTGAGTCCGAGCCCTCGGAAGGACCCCCTCTTGGCCGCCTCGCGCAACGCCTCGACCGCGAATACGAACAACGGCGCCAGCACTGCCCCGCTGCGCATCTCCTTTGCAAAGATCAAGGAGCCCCTCGAGGTTCCCAACCTGCTCGCGTTGCAGACCGAGAGCTTTGACTGGCTGCTCGGGAACACCGCCTGGCAGAGTCGGGTCGAGGCGGCTCTGGAGTCCGGTCAGGACGTCCCCACGAAGTCCGGTCTGGAGGAGATCTTCGAGGAGATCTCCCCGATCGAGGACTTCTCCGGGTCGATGTCGCTGACCTTCCGCGACCACCGTTTCGAGCCGCCGAAGAACAGCATCGACGAGTGCAAGGACCGTGACTTCACGTACGCGGCCCCGCTCTTCGTGACGGCCGAGTTCACGAACAACGAGACCGGCGAGATCAAGTCCCAGACGGTCTTCATGGGCGACTTCCCGCTCATGACGAACAAGGGCACCTTCGTCATCAACGGCACCGAGCGTGTCGTGGTGTCGCAGCTGGTCCGTTCGCCGGGTGTCTACTTCGACTCCTCCATCGACAAGACGTCCGACAAGGACATCTTCTCCGCCAAGATCATCCCCTCCCGGGGCGCCTGGCTGGAGATGGAGATCGACAAGCGCGACATGGTCGGTGTGCGCATCGACCGCAAGCGCAAGCAGTCCGTCACCGTTCTCCTGAAGGCTCTCGGCTGGACGACCGAGCAGATCCTGGAGGAGTTCGGCGAGTACGAGTCCATGCGCGCCACCCTGGAGAAGGACCACACCCAGGGCCAGGACGACGCGCTGCTCGACATCTACCGCAAGCTGCGTCCGGGCGAGCCGCCGACCCGTGAGGCCGCGCAGACGCTGCTCGAGAACCTCTACTTCAACCCCAAGCGCTACGACCTCGCCAAGGTCGGCCGCTACAAGGTGAACAAGAAGCTCGGTGCGGACGAGCCGCTGGACGCCGGCGTGCTCACCACCGACGACATCATCGCCACGATCAAGTACCTGGTGAAGCTGCACGCCGGCGAGACCGAGACGGTGGCCGAGTCCGGCCGCTCGATCATGGTCGAGACCGACGACATCGACCACTTCGGCAACCGTCGTATCCGCAGCGTCGGCGAGCTCATCCAGAACCAGGTCCGCACGGGTCTGGCTCGTATGGAGCGCGTCGTCCGTGAGCGGATGACGACCCAGGACGTCGAGGCGATCACGCCGCAGACCCTGATCAACATCCGGCCGGTCGTCGCCTCCATCAAGGAGTTCTTCGGCACCAGCCAGCTGTCCCAGTTCATGGACCAGAACAACCCGCTGTCGGGTCTGACGCACAAGCGTCGTCTCAACGCGCTCGGCCCGGGTGGTCTCTCCCGTGAGCGGGCCGGCTTCGAGGTCCGTGACGTTCACCCGTCGCACTACGGCCGTATGTGCCCGATCGAGACGCCGGAAGGCCCGAACATCGGTCTGATCGGCTCGCTGGCCTCCTACGGCCGGATCAACCCGTTCGGTTTCATCGAGACGCCGTACCGCAAGGTCGTCGAGGGCACGGTCACCGACGAGGTCGACTACCTGACCGCCGACGAGGAGGACCGCTTCGTCATCGCGCAGGCCAACGCGCCGCTCTCCGACGAGTTCCGCTTCGAGGAGTCCCGCGTCCTGGTCCGCCGTCGTGGCGGAGAGATCGACTACGTCCCCGGTGACGACGTCGACTACATGGACGTCTCGCCGCGCCAGATGGTGTCGGTCGCGACCGCCATGATCCCGTTCCTGGAGCACGACGACGCCAACCGTGCCCTCATGGGCGCGAACATGATGCGTCAGGCCGTGCCCCTCATCAAGTCCGAGGCCCCGCTCGTCGGCACCGGCATGGAGTACCGCTCCGCAGCCGACGCCGGTGACGTGGTCAAGGCCGAGAAGGCGGGTGTGGTCCAGGAGGTCTCCGCGGACTACATCACCACGACGAACGACGACGGCACGTACATCACGTACCGCCTGGCCAAGTTCGCCCGGTCCAACCAGGGCACCTCGGTCAACCAGAAGGTCATCGTCGACGAGGGCGACCGGATCATCGAGGGCCAGGTCCTGGCCGACGGTCCGGCCACCGAGAACGGCGAGATGGCGCTGGGCAAGAACCTGCTCGTGGCGTTCATGCCGTGGGAGGGTCACAACTACGAGGACGCGATCATCCTGTCGCAGCGCCTCGTGCAGGACGACGTCCTCTCCTCGATCCACATCGAGGAGCACGAGGTCGACGCCCGTGACACCAAGCTCGGCCCCGAGGAGATCACCCGGGACATCCCGAACGTCTCCGAGGAGGTCCTCGCCGACCTCGACGAGCGCGGCATCATCCGCATCGGCGCCGAGGTCGTCGCCGGAGACATCCTCGTCGGCAAGGTCACGCCCAAGGGCGAGACCGAGCTGACCCCGGAGGAGCGCCTGCTGCGCGCGATCTTCGGTGAGAAGGCCCGTGAGGTCCGTGACACCTCGCTGAAGGTCCCGCACGGCGAGATCGGCAAGGTCATCGGCGTCCGCGTCTTCGACCGCGAGGAGGGCGACGAGCTGCCGCCCGGCGTCAACCAGCTGGTCCGTGTGTATGTTGCGCAGAAGCGCAAGATCACCGACGGTGACAAGCTCGCCGGCCGACACGGCAACAAGGGTGTCATCTCCAAGATCCTGCCCATCGAGGACATGCCGTTCCTCGAGGACGGGACCCCGGTCGACATCATCCTCAACCCGCTCGGTGTGCCGTCCCGAATGAACCCGGGACAGGTTCTGGAGATCCACCTCGGCTGGCTCGCCAGCCGTGGCTGGGACGTCTCCGGGCTCGGCGAGGACTGGGCGCAGCGGCTCCAGGTCATCGGCGCCGACTCGGTCGCCCCCGGCACCAACGTCGCGACCCCGGTCTTCGACGGTGCGCGCGAGGACGAGCTGGCGGGTCTGCTCCAGCACACCATCCCGAACCGCGACGGCGAGCGCATGGTGCAGCCGACCGGCAAGGCGAGGATGTTCGACGGCCGCTCCGGTGAGCCGTTCCCGGACCCGATCTCCATCGGCTACATGTACATCCTGAAGCTGCACCACCTGGTCGACGACAAGCTGCACGCCCGCTCGACCGGTCCGTACTCGATGATCACCCAGCAGCCGCTGGGTGGTAAGGCGCAGTTCGGCGGTCAGCGCTTCGGTGAGATGGAGGTGTGGGCGCTGGAGGCTTACGGCGCCGCGTACGCCCTCCAGGAGCTCCTGACCATCAAGTCCGACGACGTGACCGGCCGCGTGAAGGTCTACGAGGCCATCGTCAAGGGCGAGAACATCCCCGAGCCCGGCATCCCCGAGTCCTTCAAGGTGCTCATCAAGGAGATGCAGTCTCTCTGCCTGAACGTGGAGGTGCTGTCCAGCGACGGTATGTCCATCGAGATGCGTGACACCGACGAGGACGTCTTCCGCGCGGCGGAGGAGCTCGGCATCGACCTGTCCCGGCGCGAGCCGAGCAGCGTCGAAGAGGTCTGACGGGAGTTCGGTCCGGAGGTTCAGCGATGAAGATCCCTGAGCCTCCGGCCGGCCCCGAGACCCCCGTATCAGACCCCAAGACTTACAACCCTGAGAGGGATTGACGCATAGTGCTCGACGTCAACTTCTTCGACGAGCTCCGGATCGGCCTGGCCACGGCGGACGACATCCGTCAGTGGAGCCACGGCGAGGTCAAGAAGCCCGAGACGATCAACTACCGCACGCTCAAGCCCGAAAAGGACGGACTCTTCTGCGAGAAGATCTTCGGTCCGACCCGGGACTGGGAGTGCTACTGCGGCAAGTACAAGCGTGTCCGGTTCAAGGGCATCATCTGCGAGCGCTGCGGCGTCGAGGTCACTCGCGCCAAGGTGCGTCGTGAGCGGATGGGCCACATCGAGCTGGCCGCCCCCGTCACGCACATCTGGTACTTCAAGGGCGTTCCGTCGCGCCTCGGATACCTGCTCGACCTCGCCCCGAAGGACCTCGAGAAGGTCATCTACTTCGCGGCGTACATGATCACGTTCGTCGACGACGAGCGTCGTACGCGTGACCTGCCCTCGCTGGAGGCGCACGTCTCCGTCGAGCGTCAGCAGATCGAGAACCGTCGCGACGCCGACCTCGAGGCCCGCGCCAAGAAGCTCGAGACCGACCTGGCCGAGCTCGAGGCCGAGGGCGCCAAGGCCGATGTGCGCCGCAAGGTGCGCGAAGGCGCCGAGCGGGAGATGAAGCAGCTGCGCGACCGTGCGCAGCGCGAGATCGACCGCCTCGACGAGGTGTGGACGCGCTTCAAGAACCTCAAGGTCCAGGACCTGGAGGGCGACGAGCTCCTCTACCGCGAGCTGCGTGACCGCTTCGGCACGTACTTCGACGGCTCGATGGGCGCCGCGGCGCTGCAGAAGCGCCTGGAGTCCTTCGACCTGGACGAGGAGGCCGAGCGCCTCCGCGAGATCATCCGCACCGGCAAGGGCCAGAAGAAGACCCGTGCGCTCAAGCGCCTCAAGGTCGTCTCCGCGTTCCTGCAGACCAGCAACAGCCCCAAGGGCATGGTGCTGGACTGCGTGCCGGTCATCCCGCCGGACCTTCGCCCGATGGTGCAGCTGGACGGTGGCCGCTTCGCGACCTCCGACCTGAACGACCTGTACCGCCGTGTGATCAACCGCAACAACCGCCTGAAGCGCCTTCTCGACCTCGGTGCGCCCGAGATCATCGTGAACAACGAGAAGCGCATGCTCCAGGAGGCCGTGGACGCGCTGTTCGACAACGGTCGTCGTGGCCGTCCGGTCACCGGTCCCGGTAACCGCCCGCTGAAGTCCCTCAGCGACATGCTGAAGGGCAAGCAGGGTCGATTCCGTCAGAACCTGCTCGGCAAGCGTGTGGACTACTCCGCGCGTTCCGTGATCGTCGTCGGTCCGCAGCTGAAGCTGCACCAGTGCGGTCTGCCGAAGGCGATGGCGCTGGAGCTCTTCAAGCCGTTCGTGATGAAGCGCCTGGTCGACCTGAACCACGCGCAGAACATCAAGAGCGCCAAGCGCATGGTGGAGCGCGGCCGCACCGTCGTGTACGACGTCCTCGAAGAGGTCATCGCCGAGCACCCGGTGCTGCTGAACCGTGCGCCCACCCTGCACCGCCTGGGCATCCAGGCCTTCGAGCCGCAGCTGGTCGAGGGCAAGGCCATCCAGATCCACCCGCTCGTCTGCACCGCGTTCAACGCGGACTTCGACGGTGACCAGATGGCCGTCCACCTGCCGCTCTCCGCGGAGGCGCAGGCCGAGGCGCGCATCCTGATGCTGTCCTCGAACAACATCCTCAAGCCCGCCGACGGCCGTCCGGTGACGATGCCGACCCAGGACATGGTCCTCGGTCTGTTCTTCCTCACCACCGACGGCGAGCTGCGTGACACCAAGGGCGAGGGCCGGTCCTTCGGCTCCACGGCCGAGGCGATCATGGCGTTCGACGCCGGTGAGCTCGCGCTGCAGTCGGCGATCGACATCCGCTTCCCGGTGGGCACCATCCCGCCGCGTGGCTGGACGCCGCCGGCGCGTGAGGAGGGCGAGCCGGAGTGGCAGCAGGGTGACACCTTCCGCCTGCGGACGACCCTGGGCCGTGCGCTCTTCAACGAGCTGCTGCCCGAGGACTACCCGTTCGTCGACTACTCGGTGGGCAAGAAGCAGCTCTCCGAGATCGTCAACGACCTGGCCGAGCGCTACCCCAAGGTCATCGTGGCGGCGACGCTCGACAACCTGAAGGCGTCCGGCTTCTACTGGGCGACCCGTTCCGGCGTCACCGTGGCCATCTCCGACGTCGTCGTTCCCGAGGCGAAGAAGGAGATCGTCAAGGGCTACGAGGCGCAGGACGAGAAGGTCCAGAAGCAGTACGAGCGCGGTCTGATCACCAAGGAAGAGCGCACGCAGGAGCTCATCGCGATCTGGACCAAGGCGACCAACGAGGTCGCCGAGGCGATGAACGCGAACTTCCCCAAGACGAACCCCATCTTCATGATGGTTGACTCGGGTGCCCGAGGAAACATGATGCAGATGCGGCAGATCGCCGGTATGCGTGGTCTGGTGTCGAACGCGAAGAACGAGACCATCCCGCGTCCGATCAAGGCGTCCTTCCGTGAGGGCCTGTCCGTGCTGGAGTACTTCATCTCCACGCACGGCGCCCGTAAGGGTCTGGCGGACACCGCCCTGCGTACCGCCGACTCGGGTTACCTGACCCGTCGTCTGGTGGACGTCTCGCAGGACGTCATCATCCGCGAGGAGGACTGCGGCACCGAGCGCGGTCTGAAGCTGCGGATCGCCTCGAAGGACGAGACCGGCGTTCTGCGCAAGGCCGGGGACGTCGAGACCAGCGTCTACGCCCGCATGCTCGCCGAGGACGTCGTCATCGACGGCAAGGTGATCGCGCCGGCCAACGTGGACCTGGGCGACGTGCTCATCGACCAGCTGGTCCGGCACGGCGTCGAGGAGGTCAAGACCCGCTCGATCCTGACCTGTGAGTCCCAGGTCGGCACCTGCGCCATGTGCTACGGCCGCTCGCTGGCCACCGGCAAGCTGGTCGACATCGGTGAGGCGGTCGGCATCATCGCCGCCCAGTCCATCGGTGAGCCCGGCACCCAGCTGACGATGCGTACCTTCCACACCGGTGGTGTGGCCGGTGACGACATCACGCAGGGTCTGCCGCGTGTCGTCGAGCTCTTCGAGGCCCGTACCCCGAAGGGTGTCGCCCCGATCTCCGAGGCCCAGGGCCGCGTGCGGATCGAGGAGACCGAGAAGACCAAGAAGATCGTCATCACGCCGGACGACGGCAGCGACGAGACGGCGTTCCCGATCTCGAAGCGCGCCCGTCTCCTGGTCAGCGAGGGCGAGCACGTCGAGGTGGGCCAGAAGCTCACCGTGGGTGCCACCAACCCGCACGACGTGCTGCGCATCCTGGGTCAGCGTGCCGTCCAGGTCCACCTGGTCGGCGAGGTCCAGAAGGTGTACAACTCGCAGGGTGTGTCGATCCACGACAAGCACATCGAGATCATCATCCGGCAGATGCTCCGCCGCGTGACGATCATCGAGTCCGGCGACGCCGAGCTGCTGCCCGGCGAACTCGTCGAGCGCTCGAAGTTCGAGGTCGAGAACCGTCGTGTGGTGCAGGAGGGCGGTCACCCGGCCTCCGGTCGTCCGCAGCTCATGGGTATCACCAAGGCCTCGCTGGCCACGGAGTCCTGGCTGTCGGCGGCGTCCTTCCAGGAGACGACCAGGGTGCTGACGGACGCGGCGATCAACGCCAAGTCCGACTCCCTGATCGGCCTCAAGGAGAACGTCATCATCGGTAAGCTCATCCCGGCCGGTACGGGTCTCGCCCGCTACCGCAACATCCGGGTCGAGCCGACCGAAGAGGCCAAGGCCGCGATGTACTCGGCCGTCGGTTACGACGACATCGACTACTCGCCGTTCGGCACGGGCTCCGGCCAGGCCGTTCCGCTGGAGGACTACGACTACGGTCCGTACAACCAGTAGTAGTTGGTTCTGAAGGGCGGTCACCCCGGTTCGTACGGGGTGACCGCCCTTCGGCGTTTCAGCGTGCCGTCAGTTCCCAGGCGGCGACGGCGATCGTCGCCAGGGCGGCCAGGGCGCCGATGCTGGCCAGCGGCCAGCGGGAGCGTTCCAGGGCGTCGAGGCGGTGCTCGTGGTCGGCGAGCTGTTTGTCGGTCTGGTCGCTGCGTTGGACCAGCAGGGCGAGCGAGCCGTCGACCCGGGCGAACCCGGCCTCGACGGCGCCGCGCAGCCGCTCCAGTTCCAGAGCCACGGCGGCGGGGTCGGAGAAGGGTTCGTTCACGCGTCGCCCCGTTCGCCGGTCGTCCGGGCCAGTGACAGCAGTTCGGTGTCCTCGTTCGGCCGGGCGTCCGTGCGCAGCCACGAGGGCAGCAGGGTCTGTACGGCGGGCAGGGCCATGATCCTGGTCATGCCCGCGGCGGCGGTGAGCGCGCCGGCGACCCAGGGCAGGGTCTCGGGGAGGCCGGCGGCGTCGACGACCGTCGGCAGCAGGACGCACAGGCCGACAGCGGTCTGGAGAACGGTGCGGAGGGTGCGCTTGGCGGCCTCTGACATCGTGTTCCTCGATTCTCAGGAGCTGTACGGGACTTTCAGGGCGGCCCAGGACTTGGCGCCGGGCCAGCCGTCGGCGGCGGTGCCGGTGTAGCCGAGCTTGCGCTGCCATCTCGCGTAGGAGCGGCGGTCGGCGTCGGTCCACTGCGGGCCGGGGCCGGAGGCGTACTCGGAGCAGCCGACGGCGACCAGGCGCTTGCCCATCGCGGTGACGATCGCCGACCTCGGGTTCTTCCGGAACCAGGCGTCGCCCGGGAAGGGCTGGTAACTCGGCTTGGCCGTACCGGAGTTGCCGGAATTGCCGGAGCCGGTGGAGCCGCTGGGCCCGGTGCCGAGCCGGCTCGCGACCCTGATCCGGAAGTCCGACATCGCGAAGCCGCGCGGGTCGATCTTCTTGTCGGTCCACTCCTTGTGGCCGATCACCGAGCCGGCCGACCAGCCGTGCGCCCGGCACAGCGCGGCGGACGCCCGGACCATGGCCTCCAGCTGGACGGCGGGCCAGGGATCCTTGCCGTCGCCGAGGTTGACGCACTCGAAGCCGTAGAAGTGGACGTTGCCGTCCGTGTCGTTCTCGTTGGGCGCGGGCAGCGCCTTCTCGGCGACGACGGCCTTCAGGACGTCGCCGTCGCCGCTGCCCGCGTGGTTGGCGCGGCCGTTGCCGACGAGGTGGACCGTGCCGTCCTTGGCGATCACGCCGTGGCAGAGGGGGCCGGGCAGGGCGGAGTGGCCGTTGAAGCACAGGCTCACGCTGTTGCTGGTGCCGGAGGTGACGGTGTGATGGATGATCACGCCGTTGACCGGGCCCCAGCTTCCCTTGTGGTTGCGGTTGTGGGTGCGCCAGCCGGAGTGCTCGACGACGGTGACGCCCTCGGCCCGCAGTGCGGACACGAGGGCGTCGGCGGAGAGGGGGTTGGCCATGGTGGTGCCTCCCTGGGTGGTTCCGGGCATGAGAAAACCCCGGCCGGCGGGGGAACGGCTCGGGGCGGGGTCGGTGGGCGGCGGTCAGGACCTCAGACGACGATGTCCGTGTCCGTGTCTGATTCCGTGTCGGTCTCGGGGGCCGTGTCGGTGTCGTCCCCCTCACCCTCTTCGCTGCCGTCGCCCGGTTGCCACCGGGCGCACAGGGCGGCGTACGCGGCCCTGTCGGTCTCGAAGTCGGCCAGGGCCGCGGCGACCGCGCGCTGGATCGCCGTCCGGTCGGGGACGACCGGCTCCGTGCCGACGGGCATCACGGTGATCCGGCCGTAGCCGCGCAGGGCGACGCCGCCCTCGCCGCTCCGGGTGAACTGGGCGGTGATGTTGACGGCCGAGTAGGTGCCGGTGATCGAGTCGGGCCCGATGATCGAGCTGAGGCTGGTGTCGGAGACGTTGACGTGGATCGTGTGGCCGTTCTCGGTGAGGGTGGCCCGGCCCGCGTAGTCGATCGCGAGGCCCCAGGGCTGGGTGGGGTCGATGTCCATGGGTGTGCTGCCTTCCTCGGGTTCGCCTCGGGTCAGCTCTGGCGGCCGTGCATGAGGGTCGGGGTCGCGTAGACCGTGCCGGACGTCGTGGTGACGATGGCCTGGATCTCGACCGTGACCGTGCCGGTGAACAGCGTGGAGAAGGCGGCGCCGATCACGTCCGTGTAGTCGAACTCGGTGCCGGCGGCGACCGTGGGACCCCACTGGACGCTGTTGACGAGCACCCGGACCTGGCCGGTCGCGCCGGAGCTGGCGCTCGTGCTCACCCGGAGCCGCATCTTCGGCTGCCAGACCGGGTTGTACGACCTCGCGATCGTCGTCCAGGCCGTCGACGTGGACTGCGGCCAGCGGGCCGGCGTCACGTCCTGCGGCGGCAGCATGGTCAGCCAGGGCCGGGCCAGGCCGCCGGTGTTGACGTCGTCGGAGATGATCTCCCGGTTGCCGTTGTCGTAGATCCGCAGCGGCTGGAGCGAGCCGGCGCTGCTGTCGCCGTTGAACAGGGTCATGGCGAGGCTGCCGGTCTGGCGGTGGATCTCCAGGCCGTACTCCTCGCCCTTCCAGGAGCCGACCCGGAACATCGGATCCTCGGTGCCGGGTCGCTGGACCACGAAGGTGCCGCCGTCGGTGACCTTCAGCGCGCCGTCCTTGATCTCCACCTCGCCGCCGGTGATCGTGTTGAGCGCGGGTCGGGTGTTCACGGCGGTGGACAGCTGCTGGATGCGGCGTTCCAGCTGGGTGAGCCGGTCGATGATGTCTTCGGGGAGCTGGGGCATCAGACCTCCTCCAGGTAGAGCTCGGCGGTGTCCGGGCGGCCGCGCTGGGCCGGGCTGACCTTGACGCCGACGATCCGGTAGCGGGCGTCCAGGCCCTCGGTCCACCACTCGTCGGTGATCCTCAGGCGGACGGTGCGGCCCAGCAGCGCGGACGGCACCAGGTCGTCGAGGCGGACGCTGATCTCGGGGATCACCACCGCGCCCACGCCCTCGGCGAGTTCGGCGTTGGCCAGCGAGCGCAGGACCGGGATGCCGGCGATGTCGTTGTGGTCCGAGGCGAGGTCGATGCGCGGGTAGCCGACCTTGATCAGGTCCTCGCCGACGGGGATGTCTGCGTCGGCGAAGAGCGGGCGGGACTCCACGGCCTGGTTGGTGTTGTCGGTGGCGCCGCGGGCCCGGGCGGTGGTGCCGCCGCGGGTCGCGTCGCGGGGGAAGGTGTACGACAGGATCGTGCCGGGCCGGTCCATCACCAGGTCGGTGGTGCCGGTGGTGATCTTCGGGCTGCCCAGCCGCAGCCGGCGGACGCGGGTGCCGGTGACCGGGTCGCGGTAGACGGCGATGTAGTGCTCGAAGCCGTTCTCCAGGGCGGCGAGCGCGTCGATCGCCTCCAGGTAGACGGTCTCGTCGCCGTCGCGGTACGACACCGCGCGCCTGGCCGGGGAGGACTCGTTGCCGAAGGTGACGCCGATGTCGCCGCCGACGACGGCGGTGACGTCGCCCTTTTCGCCCCGGCCCTCGGGCACCCCGTCGCCGTCGTCGTCGTCGACTGCCTCGACGAGCTCACCGGTCTGGAGGTGCCGCCACAGCCGTCGCGCCACCTCCAGTTGGTCGTCGGCGCCGGTGAACGCGAGGTCCTGGCGGATGCGGCGGCGGCCCGCGTAGGACTCGAAGGTGGCCGCCTGGATGCCGAGGGTGAGCACGCCCCGGTCGTCGCTCTGCAGGGTGGACGTCCAGATGATGCCGCCCCACCACAGGTCGTTGCCGCGCTGGAGGTAGACCGAGGTGCGGCCCTCCTCGATACGGCGGACCCGGGCGGCCATCTCCGCGTTGGGGACCGGGATGGTGCCGGAGAGGGATCCCGGCTTGCCGATGTAGTCGTCGACGGTGACGTCCCGCAGGGGCAGGATGTCGATGGTGTCGTCGGTGCGCAGATCGCAGAAGATCGCCCGGTACGGCGTGCTGGTGGTCGTCATGACGCGGCCTCGTAGGTGGCGGTGCCCCGGACGGCGTGGCCGCCGGCCCAGGTCCACGGCGTCAGGGAGTCCACGGTGCCCCAGGTGGGCGTGACCATGGCGGTGGCGTCGGGCCGGCCGGAGGCGAGGCCCAGCTCGAAGGTCTCGGTCGTGCCGAGGTAGATCCGGCACACGGCGCGCGCGCCGTTGGAGGCGCCCGCCTCGGCCCAGCCGACCATCTGGTGGACGGCGGACGCGGGCGTCGGCAGCGCGAACCGCCAGTTGTCCGAGGTGAGGGGGCTGGTGCCGAAGTTGGTCGTGGTGCCGAACTGGATCGAGAAGCTGAGGTGCACGGTGGTGCCGAACTTGACGTACCGGCAGTTGAGGACGGAGTTGCCGTACGACGGGGTGGCCAGGCCGGAACCGGTCGTCCAGGCCGGCGTCCAGCTCTGCCAGGTCGGCAGCACCGGGTAGTCCGTCCAGGCGGTTCCGCTCCAGCGCTGGAGCCGGCCGCTCAGGTCCCGGTACTGGCCCGGGTAGGAGCCGCCCGTGGTGTCGGAGACCACCGGGAGGATGCCGCCGACGCCGACCGTGGCCGTCCGCCGGTCCAGCGCCGAGCTCCAGGTGATGCCGCCGGTGCCCGCGCTCGCCTTGGCCGCCACGGTGACCTGGTACAGCGGCAGGGACAGGCCTGGCAGGCCGGGTACGGTCGGGGCGGCGGCCGGGGTGCCCGGGACGATCTCGACGACGGCCTCGGCGCGGCCGGCGGCGTCGGCGGAGTCGTAGACGTCGTCGTAGATCCGCAGGACGACGAGATCGATGCGGCTGTACAGGGGATCGCCGTCCGCGAACGTCAGGGGCAGGTACTCGGTCAGGGCGACCGGGTAGGCGCCCCGGGCATCGGTGCTCTGGACCAGCGCGCGGCCGGGGCCGACCGTGGCGGACATGCTGTTCGACGTGCCGGTGAGGGTGAAGCCGGCGATGCGGTAGAGGCCTTCGGAGGAGCCCGGCAGCACACCGGAGCGGGTGGCGACCGGCGAGGTGGGCGTCAGGGCGCCGAGTGAGACGAGGCGGGTGTCCTCGCGCGACTGGCCGTCGGGGGACAGCCATCCGGAGCGCACGGGCATGAGGGACTCCTTTGCAAGAGGGGTACGGGTTCGCAGGATCGGTGCGGCTCAGGCGATCGGGTCGACGCGGACGTGGATGTTGTCGAACCAGCAGGTGATGTTGGCGGTGTTCGACCGGTGCATCGCGGTGACCGTGTAGGTCGAGCCCACGGTGAGGGAGCCCAGCCGCAGCTGGGTCGACACCGACTTGCCGAGGGAGCCCGAGGCCGACGCGGCGCGCTGGTCGTCCGGCGCCCAGAGCACGGTCGTGCCGAGTGTGACCTGCGGGGACATGTGCGCCTGCGCGGTCTCGGTGCCCGAGGTGGAGATGCGCGCGCCCACGGTGATGATCACGGCGCCGGACGGCGGAGCGGTGAAGTTGAGAGTGAGGGCGGTGACCGCCGTGCCCGTGAGGGCGGCCGTGTACGCCGTCGAGGTGGTGGTCCCGGCGTCCAGGGACTGCACGAAGGCGGGCCCCGGTACGGCGGGCAGCCAGGCGGCGCCGTTCCAGCGCTGGAGCTGTCCGGCGGCGGAGTCCCGGTACTGGCCGGGGTAGCCGCCGGTGGTCAGCACTCCGGCCGGGACGAGCCCGCCGATGCCCTTCGGGTACGCCACCCAGGCGGTGGAGTCCCAGCGCTGGAGCGTGTTGTTGACGTCGCGGTAGTGCCCGGGGTAGCCGCCGGGGGCGGTGTCGTCGGAGCGGGTCGGCAGGATGCCGCCCACCGGGACGGTGGTGGGACGCAGGTCGACGCGGGCGCTGTCCCAGTCGATGCCGCCGGCGCCGGCGGCCGCGCCCTTGGCGACGGCGACGGTGAACAGGACGAGGGAGGCGTCCGGGGCGGCGGGCGCGACCGGGGTGGCGGTCGCGGCGCCCTTGACGATCTCCACGACCGCCTCGGCGCGGCCGGAGCCGTCGTAGTCGTCGTCGTAGATCCGCAGGACGACGAGGTCGATCCGGCCGAACTGCGGGTCGCCGGCCTCGAAGGTGAGCGGGACCGGTTCGGTGACGGCGACCGGGTACGCGCCCCGGGCGACGGACGTCTGGACGACCGCCCGGCCGACCCCGACGGTGGCCGTCATACCGCCCGTGGCGCCGTTCAGCCAGAGGCCGGTGACCCGGTACTGGCCGTTCTCGGAGCCGGGCAGGACACCGGAGCGCCCTTTGATGTCGGTGATCGGGGTGACCGCCCCGATCTGGGTGACCCGGGTGTCCTCCCGGGTCTGGCTGGTGGGCGACAGCCAGGCGGAGCGTACGGTCATGGCGATTCCTTCCAGGTCGGGGCGAGTGAGGTCGGGGCGAGTGAGGTCGGGTCGGATGCGGGCGGGTCGGATGCGGTCGGGAACGGGTTCGGCGAGGGGGTCAGGAGGCCGACTCGTAGGAGCCCCAGATCGACAGGACGTCGCCGCTCTGCCAGGTGTAGGGCGCCGCCTTGGTCCAGCCCCCGCTCGCCGCGGCCGTGCCCGAGGCGACGGTGAACCTGGTGGCCACGCCGCCGTTGTTCGCCGACAGCTGGCCGGTGCCCTGGAAGAACCGGAAGCCGTTGCTGCTGTAGCCGACGACGTTCAGCAGGATGTCGGTCATCCAGCCGGTCGCCGGCGGGGACGGCAGCGAGACGGACCAGGCGCCGGCCGCGTCCAGGGCGGAGAGGTTGGTCGTCGAGCCGATCGCCAGCCGCACCCGGACGTGGACGAGCGTGCCGAGCTTCACGTACCTGCCGTTGAGGCTGCCGTTGCCGACCACGGGCGCCGCGCCCGTGGACGAGTACCAGACGGGCGTGTAGTTGGCCCAGGTGGGGACGCGTTGGTAGGACACCCAGGACGAACCGTTCCAGCGCTGCAGGGTGCCGTCGGAGCCGTCCCGGTACTGGCCGGTGTAACTGGCCGTGGTGGCCGCGCCGGCCGGGGCGATGCCGCCCAGGGCGCTGGGGTAGCCGACCCAGGCGGAGCCGTCCCAGCGCTGCAGGGCGCCGCCGGAGTCGCGGTACTGGCCGGGGTAGGCGCCGTTTCCGGTCTCGCCGACCACGGGCAGGATGCCGCCGACCGCGACGGTGGGCGTGCGGAGGTCGGTGACCTCGTCGTTCCAGTTGACGCCCCCGTTTCCGGCGCTGCTGCCGGCCCGGACCCGGACCTGGTAGACCGGCAGCACGATGCCCGGGAGCTGGGGAACCTCCGGGGCGGCCGCCGGGGTGCCCTTGACGATCTCGATCGCGGCCTTGGTGAAGCCGGAGTCGTCGTACTGGTCGTCGTAGATCCGCAGGACGACCACGTCGATCCTGGCGTACGAGGCGTCGCCGTCCGCGAAGGTGAGGGACATCGGCTCGGCCAGCGTGACCGGGTAGGCGCCCTGGTTGCTGTCGGCCTGGACGACGGCGCGGCCCTCGTGGACGGTGGCGCTCATGGTGCCGGCGCCGCCCTCCATCCAGAAGCCCGCGAGCCGGTACAGCCCGTCGTAGGAGCCGGGCAGGATGCCGGAGCGGACGTCCAGCGGGTTGGCCGGGGTGGTCGCGCCCAGCTGGGTCAGACGGGTGTCCTCGCGGGTCTGGCCGGTCTCGGCCACCCATGAGCTGCGCAGGTTCATCTGCTGGTCTCCTGTGATCTGGGGGTGAGGTGAGGGCCTGTCAGAAGGTGCCGGTCACCACTCCGCCTCGCGCCAGCGCACGCTCATCTGGGCGCCCGCGCCGTGGGCGTCGGGGCGGAAGGCCAGCTGGGCCCGGCCGGGGGCGAAGGCGAAGAGCTCCTCGGGGCCGCTGTCGGCGGCCGCGGTGTGCCGGCGCGACGCGGTGCTGTTGAGGGTGACCGTGCCGGCGGCGGTGTCGACGACGAGCTCGTCCCCGCCCGCCAGCGTGATCTCGTAGCGCAGCCGCTGCGCCGAGCTCCGGTCCGTCACCGTCGGGTTGGCGCACGGGCCGGTGAAGGTGATCACCGGGTGGGTGGGCGCCGAGCCGCCGTTGTCGGCGTTGACGTCCCCGGTGGAGTCCGCCTGTCCCCAGTACAGCGGCCAGGTCAGCGGCCAGGTCAGACCGCTCTCCGGCTGCGGGGCGCCGGTGACCGCGGTCTGCTCGGTGACCGAGTAGCGGCGCGGGTCGGTGGCGTACCACTGCACGGACGCCCGGGACACGCCCTGCGTGGTGTACGTCCGGTCGGCGGCCAGCAGCCGCTGGCTCACCCGGGCCCGCACGGCCAGCGTCTCGCCGTGCAGCCGCACCGCCAGCCAGCGCTCCGCGTCGCCGAGCAGGAGCGCCTGGCGCAGGACCCGGATCGCGGCCAGCGAGGCGGCGGAGTCGTCCTGCGCAGGGACGGTCCACACCGTGCCGCCGACCCGGCGCGGCTTGGCGTAGCGGGCGCCGGGCCAGGCGCCGTGCGCGGTGGGGTGGTCGGCGTCGGAGGAGTCGTACTCCGGCAGGTCCTCCCAGCCGCTGAGGCCCCCGCGGTCGATCTCGTACAGGGTGCCTGGGCCCATCAGCAGTCCGGCCCACTGCATCTGCCCGTCGCGGGTGATGAGTGAGCCGGGGGCCACATCGTCGGTGTATGCGGTTGTCGTGGTCTCGGCCATCTCGGCCGTCACCTCACTCTCGGGTTCAGGTGCATGCGTGTGCTGCGGCCAGGAAGAGCAGGTCCTCCGCGGCGCCCCGGGCGCCCGTGCTCGCGCTCTCGTGGAACTCCCGGATGCGGTGCGGCTGCCCGGTGGTCCGCGGGCCGCGCCGTCGGGCGAGGGTCCGCTGCCGGTCCAGGGCCGTCAGCGCCAGCACCCGGCCCGCGCCCCGGGCGGCGCCGGGGACGGCGATGCCGCCCTCCGCGAGCATCGGGATCTTGTCCAGGTGGACGCCGAACTTCTTGCCGAGGATCGAGAAGCTCAGCGAGTTGAGCTTGTCGATGACCCAGTTGGCGAAGGCGATGAGCCCCTGGATCGGTCCCTTGACCACGCCGGCGACGGTCTGCGCGCCGGTGGTGACGAACTGCCCCATCGCGCCGAGGGTGTTGGAGGTGGCCTCCTTGATCCGGGTGAACATCCGGGGGATGTCCTGGGTGATCCAGTCCAGCGCCGGCCGCACCGCGTCCTTGAACCCGCGCCAGACCGACGACACCTTCGCGCTGAGCGCCCGGGTGTCCCCGGTGGTCAGCGCCTTCAGGACGGCGAAGCCGGTGCCGATGAGGGCGCCTACGACCGTGAGCGCGGTGGTGATGACGCCGAGGTACACGGTGACGTACGTGTTCACCGCGCTCGCGACGGCCTTGAGCAGCGGCGTCATGACGAGCAGATAGCCCTCGACGTACTTCAGCACGAGCGTGGCGAGCTGCTCCATCAGCCGCTGACCGGTCTCGGAGTTCATCGCGAGATCGAGCAGCCACCCGGCGACGGGGAGGAGCAGTCCGGTGACGAACCCGATGGGATTGGCCCGGGTGAGCGCGTTGATGACCAGCATGACGCCGGCGCCGACGGTCATGGCGATGCCGAAGGCCCCCATGAGGTCGCCGACGATGCCGATGACGCCGACGGCCAGGGCGACGGCGCCGCCGATCCCGGACAGGAGCCTGCGGAAGGACCTGGTGGACTTTCCGGCGTTGTCGCCGACGGCTTTGACTCCGACGGCCGCCGTGGTGGCGCTCTGGCCCACCTTGGTGACGGCCCGTGCGGCGGACTCGACGTCGTCCTTGGTCCGGCGGACCGCCGTGGAGGTCTGGTCGACGGCGGTGCCGAGCCGGTCGAGGGTCGCAGCGCAGTTCCTGATCCTGCGGGTGAGGTCGCGCATCGCTCCGCCGCCCTGCGCTACCCGGGTCCGGAAGGAACGCAGCACGGGTGCGACGCGGGCCAGCGGGTCGGGCGGCAGGACGCTCGCGGAGACTGCCGCCGTGCTCATCCGCGTGCCTTCGCCAGGAACATCAGCGCGTCGGCGGTGCGCTGCGGAGTGCTGGTCTCGGCCGCGTAGTAGTGCTCGATGTGCAGCGCGCCGCCCGCCCCGGCGGCTCCCGCGTACGCCGGGCCCTGGGCGGCGGCCCGACGCAGCAGCCGGTCCAGCTTGCTCAGCGGCAGGACGGCCTCCGCCTCACCGGCCTCGGCGAGGATCGCCGGGACACCGCCGGAGCGGGGCATGACGACACCGCCGGCGGCCAGCATGGGGATCCTCGGCAGGCTGACGCCGAAGGTCTTGCCGCCGACGCCGGGGACCCAGCCGGGGATCGACACCTTGATGCCGTTGAGGGCGCCGATCGCGCGGTTGATGATGCCGATGACCGCGTTGATCGGGCCCTTCACCGCGCCCTTGATGCCGTCGAAGGCACGGCTCGCGATGCCCTTGAGGCCGCCCCAGATGCTGGACAGCTTGTCCTTGACGGCCTTGAAGGCGTTCGGGATCGCGGACTTGACCCAGTTGACGACCGGCGAGATGACGGCCTTGATGCCCTTCCACACGCCGGAGACGACCGTCTTGATCGCGTTCAGCGCGGTGCTGATGACCTTCTTCCAGATGTTGACGTAGGTCTTGATGACCGTGGCGATGGCCTTGACGACGGACGAGATCGCCGTCTTGATACCGGTCCAGATCGACTTGATGAGCTTGGCGGCGCTCTTCATGATCGGCCCGATGGCCTTCATGACGGTGCTGATCACGGACTTGATGACGCCGAAGGCCGTATTGAGGACCTTCTGCATGGTCTTCGACTTGGTCGCCATCTCGACGACCTTCTGGATGAGCGGCATGAGCAGATCCATGAGCATGCCGAAGAAGTTGCCCTTCATCGACTTGTTCATCTTGTCCTGGCCCTTGGCCGCCTTGCTCGCCCCGGCCTCGTATTTCCCGAGGTTCTTTCCGGCGGTCGAGCCTGTCTTTCCGGCCTTGGCCATGGCCTTTTCGGCCTGATCGGAACTGGTCTTGAGGTTCTTGAGTTCACGGCCGGAGTCCTGTGCGGCGCTCTTGAGTTTCTTCAGGCCGCCGTCGGCCGCGCTCGCCTTCTGTTTGAGAGTGTCGGCGGAGCGGGCCGCTCCGGCGGCGTCGGTCCTGAATTTCTGGAGGGATCCGGAAGCTCTCTGTAGTGACTGGACCAGGGACACGGCGTATCCAATCTGTCGTGGAGGTCAGCCGACGGCGCCGGACAGCCCGTCGGCGTCGTTGGTCGCCTGCCGGAGGGCGGGAGAGGTACGGGCCAGTTCCTCTCGGGTGCGCCTCGCCTGGTTCTCGGTGTCGCGCAGGTTCTGGCGCTGGTTCGGCGAGCCGGCGGCGCGGGCGGGCGCGGCGGCGCGGGCGGGGGCGGCGGCGCGGGCGGGGGCGGGGGCGCGGGTGGTGCTGTTGCCCGTGGTCGTTCTGTTCGCGGCGCCGCTCGTGGTGGTGTTCGCCGTGGTCCGGTTCGCCGTGGTGTTGTTCGTGGTGGTGTTCGAGTCGGTGGTGTTCCCGCCCTCTTCCTCGGCGGGCCGGGCGGCCTTCCAGAGGAATCCCCATTCGTTCCGCTCGATTCCGATCTTCTTGAGGAGGGTGTCGCTGAGCACCTCCATGTTGAAAAGCGGCGGGAATTCCAATTTGAAGGCCTGCCAGGAGGCCGCGAGCCCGATGAATTCAGGGTCCTTGTACCACTGCCACCATCCGGTCTCCGGTTCCGCCGCGGGTGCCGCGGGAGCCGGTGGCGGCTTTTCCTCCGGAGCGCCGGCCAGCGCCTTCGGGTTGATGTCCGAGCGCTTCAGATAGTCGACCAGAGTGCTGACGTCGGCCTTTTTCTCCAGATTCTTCTTGAGTGTCTCGATCTCGCTTTTGAGCGGTTCTTCCGTTTCGCCTGCCATGGCTGCCTCCGTCTTGGTACAGTCCTGAGATTCGGAGCGGTCGGCATTTACTGCGGGGGTGGGTCGTGGACTGGACTCCGGCCAGATTCCTGGTGGCGATGCCCTTCTTCGGCATGGCTGTCCTGCTGTACCTGCGGCACCGAGCGCTGGTGCGGCGAGGGGTGACGGTCAAGGCGGAGTGCGTGGACCGCAGATGGTCCGGGCAAGGGGACAAGCCCACCTATGTCCTGCGCTATACGGCGGAGGGCGGGGGCGAGAAGTTCCACATCGACGCCGACGAGCGGGAGGTTCCGGCCGGCACGCGGGAGGGCGATCTCGTGGACGTCTGCTACGACCCGCAGAAGCCGCAGCGCGCCATGGCTGCCCGTTCGGTGAACGCCTCGTTCTGGAAACGCGGGTACGAAGTGGCGTCTCTGTCCGCGGGGCTGGCCTTCGTCGTGTGGGCGGCGCTCTCGATGTGATGACCCGGCCGGGCGTGTTCGGCCGCCGGCCACGCGCGCGACGCGGGTGGCCGGTGAGGATACGGACGGTGCCGGACGGCTACGGCCGGCTGTAGCGGCGGGTCCGCCGCGCCTCCGTCAAGGCGTCCGACCAGCCGGCCGCGTAGGCGCGGGACTCCCGGGCGAGCAGTTCTTCGTACACCCGGTCGAGCACGGCCTCCCGGTCGGGAGGGGTGGTGTGCAGGAGGTGGGCGAGGCGGGTGTAGGTGTCGATCGGCTGCTTCGGGGAGTTGCTCGTGCCAGTCGCCATATCGGCCTGCTTTCCGGTCTGTCCGCTGGTCTGTCCGCTGGGGTGTCCGCTGGTCTGTGGTTCAGGTGGCGCCTCTGGGGCGTTCGAAACGTGTGTTCGAACTAGTGTACGAGTAATCCCGTGGGGTCGTTCCGTGTTTGGCGAGGACGCTCCGTCGTTCAGTGGTCGGGACCTGCGGCGATGCAGGGTGTGCCCGGAGTGCTGCCAGGTTCGTGCAGTAGGATCCGGCCGAGCTTCCTCCGGGTAAGGAAATGGTGAACATCCGGGCCCTGCAAGGGAACTGAGGGTCCGCCAGAAACGTTTGGACGGTGACGGGCAGCCGTCCTCGCGCGGGGGGCGCGATGGGGCCAGGGGACGAGAGCAAGGCCTATGGGGTGGACGGGGACGCGAGCAACGTGCGGCAGCAGCATGCGATCGACTGGCTCGAACAAGCCTCCGATCTGCCGCATCTCATCGCCCGTGTCTCGGAGCTGGTCCTGCGGCTCGGCTACGGCCCGGACGAGCTGGTGATCCTTCCCCGGGCCGAACTCGACCGGCGTGAACTGGCCGCGTACAGCGCCGGCTGGGCCGACGTGGTCGACGAACAGCTGCCCGCCGTACGACGCGCGTACGAGGAGCGCATCACCGCCGCCTACCTCCAGGGCCAGGAGGACGCCCGCACCGGCCGCCGTCCGCGCCGGGCCACCCGGCGGGCCGAAGGCGAGCGAGAGCATGAGCGCGCGAGTGGTGATGAGCGGGGCGGCGATGTCATTCCGCTCCCCTACGTCGAGCTGCTGCGCCCGCCCTCCGAACTGACGCGAGTGGAACAGCGCGGGGAACGGGAACGCTCGGTGGCGGACGGAACACCGGTGCCGATGCCTCCGGCGGACCCGGCGGACCCCGCGGAGCTGGCGGAGCATGACGACGACGAGGCCGGCGGGGTGGGTGCGGCGGAGGCCGGTTCCCGTGCCGACGGGGAGATCCTGCTCTCCGCCCGCGAGGTGCGGGAGCGCGTCCCGCCCTCCGAACGGCGGCCGGTGGTCCGGCGCAACGGCCGGCCGAGCGTGCCCCCGCTGGCCCTGCCCGGCGACATCGGAGCCGCCGGGCGGGAGAGAGGGCGTCGGCAGAGCGAGGAGCCCTCGCCGCCCGGGCCGCCGGACGCCCGTGACGAGGTCCGGCCCCGGCTCTCGGACAAGGCCCGGGCCCTCGCGGACGAACTGGAGGGCCGGGTCGGCGGCCGGCACCGGGATGAGGAGAACGGGCCGTCGGGCTCCGGCTCCGGTTGAGCGGATTCAGCGGATTGAGCGGATTGGGCGGATTCAGCGGAGCCGGTCGGCCGAAGCACGATCAGCCGCAGAGCGATCAGCCGAAGCACGATCAGCCGAAGAACCTGGCCAGTTGGACCGCCGACGGCGTTCCGTCCGGCGCGGCCGTGTGCTGCTCCCGGCCGCCGGCGGTCTCTTCGGCAGGTTCGGCGTACTCCTTGTACGTGACGTCGTCGTCGCCGTCGTCGTCGTGCCCGCCGTTCCCGGCCAGGTCCCTCGGACGGGGCACCGGGGCCGGGGCCTCCGGCTGGTCTCCCTCCTCCGAGTTGACGCAGGCGAACATCCAGTTCGCGGCCGCCAGATGGTCCACGGCGGCGGCCAGCAGGTGGTCCGTCACCGACCATTCGGCGGCCTCGCCGTGCAGCTCCCGGTTCAGGGCGCTGTCACGAGGCAACTGCTTGATGAGCACCGCGAGCCGTCGCGCGGACAGGCGCTCGCGGTGCCAGTCGAGCAGGTCGATCCCGTAGTAGCGGAGCAGGTCCGCCTCGAGGGCCTCGGCGTGTTCGTCGACGAACCCGACGAGGCTCAGCCTTCCCCCAGGCCGAGCCCGGTCTCCTTGCCGTATGCCTCCAGGATCGCGGCGATGTCCTGCATGGTGACCTCGTGCTGCTCGAAGCGGGCGAACTGCTGCTCGCCCATGAGCAGCCCGAGCAGCCCGTCCACGTCGTTGTCGTCGAGCTCCCGCAGCGCCTTGGCGGTGGCGCGGGTCAGCTCCGTGGGCAGGGTGAAGCTCTCGTCGTCGAGCTCGAACGACCAGGTACGGCCGAGGGCTTCGAGGCGCTGGGCGCGGGCGGCGTTGACGTCGAAACGGGCCATGGTGATGAGCGCTCCTTGGGTCGGAGGAGAGAGAAGGAGAGAAGGAGAGAAAGAGGAACGAGAGGTGGGGCCCGGGGCGGGACGGGCGCCGGCCTCGGCCGCCCGTCCCGCCCCGGGTGGGTTCCCCGTGGGTTCCCCGTGGGCCCCGTGGGTCAGGACGCGGCGTACGCGGCGTCCTTCATCACGAAGCTGGCCAGCGCCGAACCGTCGGCGGAGGCCATCGCCGTGTAGGTGATGCCGAGCTGGGCCGCCGACTTGCGGGCCAGCTTGATGTCGTCCGCCGCCGTGACCTGGCCGCGCGGGATGCCGAAGCGGTAGGTCACGGTGGCGCCGTCGTCGGCGCGGACGTCGGTGAACTCCAGGCCGAGGGCGCGCACGTCGGAGGACGGGCGGTCGGCGATGTCGTACTTGTAGACGCCGGTCGAGCCGGTGACGGCCGTGACCGCGCCGCCGCCCATGAAGAACGGCAGCGTGTCCTCGTTGAACTGCATCAGCGAGAACTTCAGGGTCAGGTCGCGGTCCGAGTACACGAAGTGCACCGGGCTGACGGCCTGCCACACGTCGACCGGCTCCAGCTTGTCCTTCTTGCTGAACGTGACGCCGTCACCGGAGGTGAAGCCGAGGTTCTTCCAGCCGGCCGCCCAGTCGGTGGACGGGTCGGTGGAGAAGGTCGTCGGAACCTTGGTGTCGGCCGCGGCGACGTAGAGCCGGCCGACGCCTGCGATGCGGATCTCGGAGGAATTGGTGCCTGCCATGGATGGGTCTCCTTGTAGAGAGGGGTGTGGAGTGGTGCTGCCGCCCGGGGGTGAAGCGGTCCGGGTACGGCGAAGGCCCCGCCGTGGGACGGCGGGGCCTTCGGTCTGTGGGGCGCTAGTGCCGCGGCAGGCAACGTTTGCCCGTCAAGGAGCGGCGTCCGGTGCGTGCTCTCGGTGTGCCGGCCGGAAGTCCTCGTACTGGACGTAC
>NZ_JBFAKW010000105.1:0-33831 GCF_040655955.1 Streptomyces sp. NPDC050263
CTCGTAGCGGAGCTACTAGGGCTTTCGCCCGGTGCGGCGAGAGTGCGTGCCGGGCGTCGCGACGCCGCGGAGATCCATCAGAAGCCCCCTAGCCCTCGTGCAGTCGGGCGGCCGGGCCGGAGGGAAGACGCCCAGCCGGCCCAGCATGACGATGTCGTCGCGGACCGCCTCGTGCCGGACCACCTTGCCGTCGCGGAGATCGAGGACATGGATCTGCTCGAAGTCGATCTCCCGTCCGGTAGGCGGTACGGCCTGGTCCAGGACGCCGTCGCGGAATGCGAGCACGGGGCATTTCATCAAAAAGCGAGAAGAGCAAGCGCGGAAGTGGACGTGCGGGCGGTCGGCGGGAGCCACCTTCGGAAGGCTTCTCGCGTGCGCCGATCATCCGCCGCCTCCCACCCCCGCCCGAGGCGACCCGGCCCGAGGCGGACCCTGGTCCGAACCAACCCTGGTGCCAAGGCACTTGGACACCTCGGTGTCACCCGGAATTCGTGATTCAGTGTTTCCGGAGGGGATGCAAGCGCGTTCCATGTAGCTAGATTTTGACATGCATGCAACACGCCCACCCTCCGCACCCCCTCTGGAGACACTTCCCCATGCGCAGACTCCTTGCCTGTCTGGCGACCGCCGCCGCGGCCCTGGGCGGGCTCACGGCGGCCGCAGCTCCGGCCGCGGCCGCCACCTCGGGCAGCTTCAGCGTGCTCACCTACAACGTCGCCGGCCTTCCCGAGGCAATCTCCAGCGCCTCCACCCCGCGTGACACGAGCACCACCGAGATCGGCCGGCGCATCGCCCCCTACGACATCGTCAACGTCCAGGAGGACTTCAACTACCACGCCTACCTCTACTCGACGGACACCCACCCCTACCGCACCGCGACCAGCGGGGGCGCGGGCATCGGCAGCGGGCTCAACACCGTCTCCGACTACGCCTGGGACGGCGACGACTTCGAGCGCTCCGGCTGGAACGACTGCCAGCTCGACTCGGGTGACTGCCTCACCCCCAAGGGCTTCACCTTCATGCGTGAGCGCCTCGCCGAGGGCGTCTACGTGGACTTCTACAACCTCCACACCAACGCCGGCACCAGTGACGGCGACCTGGCGGCGCGCGCGGCCAACCTCGCCCAGCTGACCTCCTTCATCTCCACCCACTCGGCCGGCAACGCCGTCGTGGTGATGGGCGACACCAACACCCGCTACACCCGCTCCGGTGACACCATCGCCGAGTTCGCCGCGGCCAACGGGCTGACCGACGCCTGGGTCAAACTCATCCGCGGCGGCGCGGCGCCCGCCAAGGGCAGCGACGCGCTGGTCTGCGACCAGACCGGGGCCACCGTGCCCAACACCTGCGAGGTGGTCGACAAGGTCCTCTACCGCGGCAGCAAGCTGGTGACCCTCAACGCGAACTCGTACAACAACGAGCACGCCGCGTTCCTCACCAGCGACGGCAAGATGCTCTCCGACCACGACCCGATCTCGGTCGGCTTCAGCTGGTCGCAGAACGCGGACTTCCAGCTCAGCGAGCAGTTCGGCGGGCCGCACGGCGACTACTTCCAGGACATCGCCGGCGTACCGGCCGCCGCCCGAGCCACCAAGATCTCCCTGAACGCCGGATCCCGCGTCGACCAGGTCGGCATCACGCTGAGCAACGGCACCACCCTGACCCACGGCGGCACCGGCGGCACGGCGTCCTCCCGGACGCTGGGCAGCTCCGAGTACGTGACGACCGCGTACCTGTGCCAGGGCGTGAAGGACGGGCGCACCCGGATCTTCTACGCCAAGTTCACCACCAACCTGGGCAACACCCTCGCCGGTGGCACGACCACCTCCGACTGCACCACGCGCACCGCACCCTCGGGCTGGCAGATCGCCGGCTTCCACGGCCGCGCGGGCGACGAGCTCGACAAGGTCGGCTTCATCTACACCAAGCGCTGACCGCTTGCACGTCCGGCCCGCCGTCGACGACAGCCCCACCGACGGCGGGCCCACCCCATACTGGGGGCATGCGTCTCGGGGTGGTCGTGGGGATCCTGTACTGCGTGCAGTTCAGCGGGGAGCTGGACGACGACGAGGTCGCGCGCATGACGCGCATGACCTTCGAACAGCCGCTCTACGGTCTCACCACCGAGGAGCAGTACGAAGGGATCGAGGCCGCCCTCGCCGTCGACGACTGGGGGGACGCCCTGGCCTGGCAACCGCACGCGGAACCGGCGGTCCGGGACTTCCTGCGGCGCATCCTGGCGCGTCTGGACGCCCAACGGCCCTGGCCGGAGCCGCCGTTCCGCAATCTCGGCCACTCCCGCTGGAGGGAGTTCCGCAACGGGACGCTGCTCGCCGAGCTGCGGATGTACGCCGCCGCACAGGATCCGATGCATGTACGGCTGCGTCCCGTCCCGGGCGACGAGGACCGGCTGCGGGGAGTCGTCCTGCGTCTGCGGTCCGGCGACGAAGTCGCCCTGGTGGCCTCGCCGGCGCCGGACGGGACGGACGCCGTGCTGATGGCGGTGCCGCCGCACCGGTCCGCGGCGGAGATCGTCGACGCGTTCGTGAGCTGCACGGGGTACGAGCGGGAACGGGTGACTCCGGCGCACGGGTGAAGTCCCGTCAGTGGGACTCGCGGCTCACCTCGGAGCCGCTGGAACCGATGAGGAAGTCCAGGTCGGCACCGGTGTCGGCCTGTTGGACGTGGTCGACGTAGAGGCGTTCCCAGCCGCGTCGGGGGTCGGCGTAACCGGCGACGGTGGCCGCATCGGGGCTTCTGCGGGCGAGTTCGTCGTCCGGTACGTCGAGGTCGATGCGGCGGGCGTCGACGTCGAGCGTGATGTGGTCCCCCGTGCGGGCCAGCGCGAGGGGGCCGCCGGCCGCGGCCTCGGGGGCCACGTGCAGGACGACGGTGCCGTAGGCGGTGCCGCTCATCCGCCCGTCGCAGACCCGGACCATGTCGCGGACGCCCTGTTCGAGCAGCTTCTTCGGCAGCGGCATGTTCGAGACCTCGGGCATGCCCGGGTAGCCCTTGGGGCCGCAGCCGCGCAGGACGAGGACCGAGTCGGCGTCCACGTCGAGATCAGGGTCGTCGATGCGGGCGTGGAAGTCCTCGACGGAGTCGAAGACGACCGCCCGGCCGCGGTGGCGCAGCAGGTGCGGCGAGGCGGCGGCCGGTTTGACGAGCGCGCCGTCGGGGGCGAGGTTGCCGCGCAGGACGGCGATGCCGCCCTCGGCGACCAGCGGCTTCGCTCGGGTGCGGATGACGTCGTGGTCCCAGATCTGGGCGTCGTCGAGGGAGTCGACGAGGGGGCTGCCGGTGACGGTCAGCGCGTCGGGGTCGAGCAGGTCGCGTACCTCGCGCAGCACGGCGAGGAGGCCGCCCGCGCGGTGGAAGTCCTCCATGAGGAAGCGGCCGGCGGGCTGGAGATCGACCAGCACCGGGACGCGGGAGCCGATGCGGTCGAAGTCGTCCAGGGTCAGATCGACGCCCAACCGGCCCGCGATCGCCAGGAGATGGACGACCGCGTTCGTCGAGCCGCCGATCGCGGCCAGCGCCACGATCGCGTTGTGGAAGGACGCCTTGGTGAGGAAGGAGCCGGGTCGCCGGTCGGCGGCGACCATGTCCAGCACCAGCCGCCCGGTGTCGTGCGCGGCCGCCAGCAGCCGGCTGTCGGGGGCGGGGGTTCCGGCCACCCCGGGCACCACCGTGCCCAGCGCCTCCGCCACCAGCGCCATCGTCGAGGCGGTGCCCATGGTGTTGCAGTGCCCGCGGCTGCGGATCATCGCCGACTCGGAGCGGACGAACTGCTCCTGGGACAGCGTGCCGGCCCGGACCTCCTCCGACAGCCGCCACACGTCGGTGCCGCAGCCCAGCGGTGTGCCGCGGAAGGTCCCGGTCAGCATCGGGCCGCCGGGCACCACGACCGCGGGCAGATCCACCGAGGCGGCGGCCATCAGCAAGGAGGGGATCGTCTTGTCGCAGCCGCCCAGCAGGACGACGCCGTCGATGGGGTTGGCCCGCAGCATCTCCTCCGTGGCCATCGCGGCCATGTTGCGCCACAGCATGGCCGTGGGCCGCACGTTCGTCTCGCCCAGCGACACCACGGGCAGGTCCAGCGGGATGCCGCCCGCCTCGTACACGCCGCTGCGCACCGAGGCCGCGACCTCGTCGAGATGCGCGTTGCAGGGGGTCAGGTCCGAGGCGGTGTTGGCGATGGCGATCTGCGGCCGGCCCGTGAACGCGTCGTCCGGCACTCCCCGGCGCATCCACGCCCGGTGGATGTAGGCGTTGCGGTCCTGACCGGCGTACCACTGCGCGCTCCGGAGCCTGACCATGGAACCTCTTCCAATAATCGGTACGACTGTCTAAAATTCGGAACGCGATGGAGCATACGCAGACGTACGACGGATCGACAGACCCCGAGCCGGACGGCCCCGACAGCGGCCGCCTCGTGGGCTCCGACCGGGTGCTCGCGGTGCTCAAGGAACTCGCGCGGCACCCCGACGGCGTGGGCCTGGACGAGCTGACCCGGGCGATCGGCAGCCCCAAGCCGACGGTGCACCGGGCCCTCGGCGCGCTGCGCCGGGCCGGTCTCGCCGATCAGGACGCCCGCGGCCGCTACGCGCTCGGGGACGAATTCCTGCGCATGGCCTTCGCCCACCACGAGGCCCGGCCCGAGCACGTCCGCGTCCGCCCGGTGCTGGAGGCGCTGGCGGACCGGTTCGGCGAGACGGCGCACTACGCGGTCCTGGACGGCCGTGAGGTCGTCTACCGGGCCAAGGTCGACCCGCCCAGCGGAGCCGTCCGGCTCACCTCGACCGTCGGCGGCCGCAACCCCGCCCACACCACCGCGGTCGGAAAGGTGCTGCTCGCCCGGCAGTTGAGCACCCTGGACGAGGCCGCGGTCCAGGCGTGGATCGGCGGCTCATCCCTGGAGCGGCGCACGCCGAGGACGCTGCGCACGGCGGCCGTCCTGCACCGCGAGCTGCGGGCCACCCACGAGCGCGGCTACGGCCTCGACGACCAGGAGAACGAGACCGGCGTCAACTGCCTCGCCCTGCCGGTGTATCTGACTTCGCCGACGACCCCGTCCGGAGCCGTGAGCATCAGCGCCCTCGTCTACCGGATGCCGCTGACCACCCTCGTCGACGCGCTCGACGAGATCCGCTCCCTCCTCGGCCCGCTCGCCCGGCCACACTCCTGAAGCCCCGTCCCTCATCGCATCGACCGAACCCTGGAGTCAGACCCGTGTACCTCATGCGCATCGGCGCCCCCGGCGCCGAGAAGCCCGTCGCCCGCATCGACGACGAGACCTATGTCGACCTCTCCGACGTCGTCACCGACTTCGACGAGGCGTTCTTCGGGTCGGGCGGCATCGACCGCGTCCGCCCCGTCGTGGCCGAGCGGGCGGCGGCGGGCCGGGTGTCCCGCTTCGCCGGGGAGCGCGTCGGCGCGCCCATCGCGCGCCCGCACCAGCTCCTGTGCATCGGGCTGAACTACCGCGACCACGCGGCCGAGAGCGGCATGCCGGTGCCCGACGAGCCGATCCTGTTCACCAAGTCGCCCAACACGCTCATCGGCCCGGACGACGACGTACGCATCCCGCGCGGCTCGGCCAAGACCGACTGGGAGGTGGAGCTCGGCATCGTCATCGGCCGCCGCACCAGCTATCTCGACTCGGTGGACGAAGCACGCGACGCGATAGCGGGCTACGTCGTCGTCAACGACGTCAGCGAGCGCGCGTTCCAGCTGGAGCGCGGCGGGCAGTGGGCGAAGGGCAAGTCGGCCGAGACCTTCAACCCCGCGGGCCCCTGGCTCGCCACCGCCGACGAGATCGACGACGTCCTCGAACTGGACATGTGGCTGGACGTCAACGGGGTGCGTCGGCAGACCGGCAGCACCAAGACGATGATCTTCGACCCGTACTTCATCGTGCACTACCTCAGCCAGTTCCTCGTCCTGGAGCCCGGCGACCTGATCAACACCGGCACACCGCCCGGCGTCGGCATGGGCCTCAATCCGCCCGTGTATCTCCAGCCGGGTGACGTGATGGAACTGGGCATCGAGCACCTCGGCGCCCAGCGCCAGCGCGTCCTCGGGCCCCGATGAGCTCCCGCCGCATGCGCGCGTTCGTGCTGACCGCCCCCGGCGCGTACGAGGTCCGGGATGTGCCGGCGCCGGTGGCCGGGGCCGGCGAGGTCGTCGTCGACGTCGAGCGGGTCGGCGTGTGCGGCACCGACATGGAGTTCTTCACCGGCGCGATGGCCTATCTCCACCAGGGGCACGCCGACTATCCGATGCGGCTGGGCCACGAGTGGTCCGGCCGCGTGGCGGCGGTCGGCGACGGCGTGGATCCGGGCTGGCTGGGCCGGCGTGTCATGGGCGACACCATGCTGGGCTGCGGCGCCTGCCGCCGCTGCCGTCGGGGCCGGCAGCATGTGTGCGAGAAGCGGCAGGAGGTCGGCGTACGCGGTGCCCGGCCCGGCGCGCTGGCCGAGCAACTCGCCGTGCCCGCCTCGTCGTTGCACGCCCTGCCCGACTCCGTCGACGCCGTGCTGGGCGCCCTGGTGGAGCCGGGCGGCAACGCCCTGCGCGCCGCCAGGGCCACCGCGACCGGGGCCGGAGACCGTGCCCTGGTCCTGGGGCCGGGCACCATCGGACTGCTGGTCGCGATGTTCCTGCGCGCGGCCGGCACGGAGGTCTGTCTGGTGGGTCAGACCGAGGACTCGCTCGCCTTCGCCCGCACGCTCGGCTTCGAACACGCCTGGACGCGGACGTCCGTCCCGGACCTGCCCTTCGACGCGGTCGTCGACGCCACCAACGCCGTCGAACCGCCGCAGTGGGCACTGGAGTCGGTCGAGCCGGGCGGCCGCCTCGTGTACATCGGACTCGCCGGTGTGCCCAGCAGGATCGACACCCGCTCCCTCGTCCTGAAGGACGTCACCGCGGTGGGCGTCCTGTCCGCCTCCCCCGGTCTGGACGCCACCGTCCGCGCGTACGCCGAGGGATCCGTCGACCCACGACCGCTCGTCGCCGCGACCGTGGGCCTCGACGAGGTCGGGGCCGTGCTCGCCGGGGAGCGCCCGGCCCATGCCGGACCGGGCCCCAAGATCCACGTCGACCCCCGCCCCGGGGGTCCCGCTACGGCCCCGGCCTGACCGTCCTGTTCCACAACTCCCGTGCCTCCGCCGCCACTTTGGGCACCGCCAGCAGCAACGGCTCGTCGTACGCCGGAAGTCGGGGCGTGGCCGTCGCGCCCGCCTCCGTCGCGATGAGGAGTGCGGGGAGGCCGTCCACCGGGTGGAACGCGCCGATCGCCGCGGCCGAGGCACGGCCCGCGGCGACCTGGACCAGGGACAGGGCCGTCGAGCCCATCACCCGTACCGTGCAGTGGCGGTCGGCCAGCTCCGCGAGCAGGGCGTCCTGGCCGGGCCAGTGCGCGTGCGCCGCCCACTCCGTCATGAAGACATGGCCCGTCAGCGTCGCGTGGTCCGCGGCCCGGACCGGGGAACCGTTCAGGTGCGCTCCCCCGCCCCGGGTCGCCGTGAACACCTCGCGCCGCCAGGGGTCCGCCACCACACCCAGCAGCGGGTTCCCGTCCGGCTCGGCCAGGCCCATGGAGAAGGAGCACCAGCCGAGTCCGTGCGCGTAGTTGGTCGTTCCGTCCACGGGGTCGATCACCCAGTGCGGGGCGCCCGCCGCGCCCGGCTCGACGCCGTACTCCTCGCCGTCGATGCCCCAGTCCGGGAACTCCCGCCGCAGCACCGCCCGTACCTGCCGCTCCACCTCCTCGTCGGTGTCCGTGACGATGTCCGCCGGGCCCGCCTTCTCCCGGACCGGACCGGTCGGGGACGCGCCCGTGCCGCCGGTGTCGCGGATCGTCCGGCACGCCCGGTCGGCCAGTTCCACGGCCACCCGCAGGGCTCGGTCCACCTCATACTCGGTCACAGCTCTTCACCACTCCGATCACGCCGTCGCCGATGTTCTCCTCGACACCCGACAAGGATCGCCCGGCGCCGGCCTCCCGCTCGGCGATTACCTGACGGGTAATCGACCGGCGCCCCGGATCCCGGCACAGTGATCGCACGGCCGCACCGACACCGCGGCCACGAACCGGAACCGAGGAGAACTCCATGTCGACGTATGCCACCGCCGCCGAGCGCTACTTCGCCGCCTGGAACGCGGACGGGGCCGAGGCGATCGCCAAGGCCGTGTCCGAGGCCTTCACCGAGGACGCCGCCTACACCGACCCGCTGGCCGACGTGGCGGGCCACGACGGCATCGCCGCCGCCGTCGCAGGCGCCCAGGGCCGGTTCCCGGGCTTCGAGTTCCGGCTGACCGGGTCCGTGGACGGCAACCACCACATCGCCCGCTTCTCCTGGGAGCTGGTGTCGAAGGCCGACGGCTCCTCCCCGGCCGCCGGCTCCGACGTCGTCACGCTCGCCGAGGACGGCCGCATCAGCACTGTCAGCGGCTTCCTGGACCGGGTTCCGGGTGCCTGAGGAAATGCTCGCCCCGATGCCTTTCGCGCGAGCCACCAAAATCACGCTGGAGGAGGCCGATCCCGGTCTGGTGCGGGGCAGTATGCCGTGGGCACCGGAACGGTGCACGGCGGGGGGACTGCTGCACGGGGGTGCGGTGATGTGTCTGGCCGACACCGTGGGAGCGGTGTGCGCCTTTCTGAATCTGCCGCCGGGCACGGTCACCTCGACGGTCGAGTCCAAGACCAACTTCTTCCGCGGCGTACGGTCCGGGACCCTCGGCGCGGTGGCCCGTCCCCTGCATGTGGGGGCGTCGTTCATCGTCGTCCAGACCGAGTTGAGCGACGACGAGGGTCGCCGCGTCGGTCTGACCGTTCAGTCGCAGGCTGTTCTCGACGGCGGCCGCGCGCACCCGGGTCGCTCCCGGCCGCCGCACCGACCTCCTGTCTGATTAGGGACAATGCCGTCGCGTTCGGCAGGATGGGGGCCATGACCGAGATCCATACCCCCCGCCTCCTCCTGCGCCGCTGGCACGACGACGACCTCGCGCCCATGGCGGAGATCCACGCGGACCCCCAGGTCATGCGCTGGATCGACGACGGCTCCGTGCGCGACCTGGAGCAGACGGCGCAGGACATCGAGCGGTGGGAGGAGGAGTGGGACGAGGAGGGCTTCGGCCTCTTCGCCGTCGAGCTGCTGGCCTCGGGCGAACTGGCAGGCTTCACGGGGCTGTCCATGGTGGAGGACCTGCCGGGCGTCCCGGCCGCCGCCGCGATCAGCTGGCGGTTCGGCTCCTCGTTCTGGGGTCAGGGATACGCCTCCGAAGCCGCCCACGCCACCCTGGAGTTCGCACTCCAGGACCGCGGCCTCGACCAGGTCATCAGCGTCAGCCGGGCGGGGGACGACGCCTCCGAGAACATCATCCGCAAGCTCGGCATGACGGAGGAGCGCGAGACGGTCGATCCGGTGTACGGCTTCCCGCTGCGCGTGCACACCATCGATCTCACCGAGTTCCAGGCCTGAACCGGCTGAGGTAGGCGCCGACGGGCGGGCCGACGACCTTGCCCGCCCGCAGGATGTGGTGGCCCCTCAGAAAGGTGTCGGTGACCTGGGCGGTCAGCTCGAAGCCCTCGAACGGGGTGTACTCCTGCGTCGACTCCGACTCCGCGGCGCGCACGGTCCAGGTGCGGCCCGGGTCGACCAAGGCGATGTCGGCGTCGAAGCCGGGGGCGAGGCTGCCCTTGGTGCGCAGTCCGTAGCGCCGGGCCGGGTTCCAGGAGGTCAGCGCGGCGATCCGGCCCAGCGGCAGGCCGCGCCTGGTCCCCTCGGTGAGCAGGCCGGGCAGGAGGTACTCGGCGCCGCCGAAGCCGGCCTTGGCGAGGAACACGTCGTCCTCGGGCTCGCCGAACTTCACCTCCTCGCGGCAGCACGCGTGATCGCTGACGACCCAGTCGACGGTGCCGTCGAGCACGTACTCCCAGAGCGCCTCGACGTCGTCGCGGGGCCGCAGCGGCGGGTTGACCTTGCCGCCGAGACCGTGCGCGGTGGTGATGTCGGCGAGCAGATGCCCGACGGTCACCTCGCGGCGGAAGTCGATGTGCGGGAACGCCCGGCTCATCCGCACGGCCGCGTCGACCGCCTTGCGGGACGACAGGTGCAGCAGGTTGACGGTCGGCAGCCCGGTCTCGTGCGCCAGGTAGGCGGCGACGGCGACCGCGAGGCCTTCGGAATGCTGCGGCCGGGAGGCGCTGTAGGCGGCGAGCCCGCTCAGGTCGCCCGCCTCCTCCACCAGTCTGGTGTACGCGGTCATGATCTCGGCGGTCTCGCAGTGCAGGGAGAGGGAGATCTCGTCGGCGAGGCCGGGGAACCGCTCGCGGGCGGCCTGCACCCCGCGCATGACGAACTCGAAGTGCGCGTAGTCGTACCGCTCGTCCTCGGGGAGCATCAGGAAGGCGTTCTGGTCGGCCGACCTGCCGTGGAGGCCGTGGCTGCCGTAGAACATGAAGACCTTGAACGAGGTGACGCCGAACCGCTCGATCAGGTCGGGGATCTCGTCGATGTGGGCGCGCGAGATCGGCGCGAGGTGGAAGCCGTAGTCGACGTGGGCGCGGCCGGCGGCGGCGGCCAGCACCTCGGGGAAGAAGTCGGCGTACGCCCCGGCCTTGTTGAGGTAGTAGCGGCCGGTCCGGGTGTAGGTCAGGGCGCTGGTGACGCCGCCCTGTGCGCAGGCGCGGCTCTCGGTGGCCGCGTCCTCGGGCAGCGGATGGTAGATCCCCCAGTGCTGGTGGGCGTCGACGACACCGGGGAACGCCAGCCGGCCGCCGGCGTCGACCACCCGACGGGCGCCGTCCGTGGCGATGCCGGGGGCCACGGCGGCGATCCGGCCTCCGTCGACGGCGATGTCCGCGGGGCGCGCCTCGTCGTGGTCGTGGGTGACGACGCGGGCGTTCTTCACCACCAGGTCGTATGCGGTCATGCGGGCCTCCTGCCGCTGTCGTCCTCGGCCCAGAAGACGAGCCGCTTCTGGGCGAACCGGATGATGGAGTGGGCGATCAGGCCCAGTACGGAGAGCACCACCAGCACGGCGAACATCCCGGCGATGTCGAAGTTGTAGTTGGTCTGGAGCAGGAGGTATCCGAGGCCCTCCTTCGCACCGATGAACTCGCCGACGACGGCGCCGAGGATCGCGAAGACGATCCCGATGTCCAGCCCGGCGAAGATGAACGGGAGCGCGCTCGGCAGCCGCACCATCCGGAACACCTGGAACCGGCCGGCGCCGAACACCGTGAGCATCTGGATCCGGTCGGCGTCGGCCGAGCGCAGCCCCTCGATCACGTTGACCAGCACGGGGAAGAACGAGATCACCGCCGCCATGACGACCTTGCTCGTCATGCCGAAGCCGAACCAGACGACGAACAGCGGCGCGAGCGCCACCTTGGGCACCGTCTGGAAGGCGACGACGTACGGCATGAAGGTGCGCTCGATCAGCCGCACCTGGGAGATCGCGGTGCCCAGCACCAGCGCCGCCGCCACGCCGAGCAGAAAGCCGTACAGCGACTCCAGGACCGTCACCTTCAGATGGCCCCAGAACAAGGGGTCCGCCGACTGTGTGCGGAGGGCGGCGAGGATCTGCGAGGGGCGCGGCAGCACGTAGTCGTCGATGCCGACGGCGGGGACCGCGAACTCCCAGGCCAGCATGACGACGACGAAGACGGCGGGCACGAGCAGGAGTTCGGGGCGTTCCCGCAGGTCCACGCGCAGCCGCTGGCGCAGCCGCTCGGGGTGCCGCTTCATGGGTCGATCACCCAGGTGGCGTCGAAATGCCTGCGGATCCGCTCGACGAAGACTCCGGCGCGGTCGGAGGCCATCGCGCCGAGGGTGCGCGGGCGTTCGAGCTCGATGTCGACGATCTCGGCGATGCGGCCGGGGCGGGGGCTGAGCACCACGACCCGGTCGGAGAGGAAGACGGCCTCGGGGATGGAGTGGGTGACGAAGACGACGGTCTGGCCGCTGTCCCGCCAGATCCTCAGCAGCTCGACGTTCATGGACTCGCGGGTCAGGGCGTCGAGCGCGCCGAAGGGCTCGTCCATCAGGAGCACGGCCGGGTCGTGCACCAGAGCCCGGCAGATTCCGGCGCGCTGCTGCATCCCGCCGCTCAGCTCATGCGGGTGTCTGCCCTCGAAGCCGTCGAGGCCGACCATCGCGAGCAGTCGCTCGGCGCGCTTGCGGTACACCGAGGCGTCGAGCCTCTGTACCTCGACGGGCACCATCACGTTCTGCAGCACGGTGCGCCAGGGCAGGAGGGTGGGCGTCTGGAAGACCATGCCCACCTCGGGCAGCGGCCCCGTCACTTCGCGGTCGGCGACGCGGACCGTCCCCCCACTCCTGGCGACGATCCCGGCGAGGATCTTCAGCAGGGTGGTCTTGCCGCACCCGGAGGGGCCGACGACCGAGACGAACTCGCCGCGTCGGACCGTGAAGGCGACGTCCGAGAGGGCGTGGGTCGGCCCGGACCTGCGCGGCCGGTAGGTCTTGTGCAGTGCGGTGACCTCGATCCAGCGGTCTTCGTCCACGCTCACCCGGCGGCCTTCGCCTTGGCGATCACGGGCGCCGGGTCGAAGTCGTTCGCCTCCTTGAGCAGGCTGCCGTCCCACAGTTGCGGGAGCGGGACGTCCTCGGTGATCTGGCCGGCCGTCCGGGTGTAGGCGACGGTCTTGTTCCACTCCGCGTCGCTGATCGCGCCCCAGTCCTTGAAGCTCTCGGGCTCACCGGCGGCGGGGACGGCGGTCTTGATCCACGCCTCCAGGGTCCTGGTGTCGTCGGCGATGCGGTCGTCGGCCTTCTTGCCGGTGAGCAGCTGGGGGAAGGCCCGGTACCCGTCGCGCATGGCGGCCTCGGGGTTGGCGGCGGAGAAGAGCAGCGCCTTGTAGGAGGCGCGCAGGTAGCGCGTCAGCACGTCCTTCTTCTGCTTCAGGGTCTTCTCGGTCACCGCGTAGGTCAGGGAGCGGATGCCGTCGAACGCGTCGGAGTTGTCGAGGTAGCGCAGCTCGGCGCCGGTGTTCTCGATGGTGGTGTACGCCTGGGTGTACAGGGCGAGCACGTCGACCTTGCCGGCCTCCAGGGCGGCGAGGGCCTGTGCGCCCACGCCGACCGGCAGCAGGTCGACGTCCTCGGCCGCGTCCAGTCCGGCGTCGGCGGCGTACGCGCGGGCGTAGATGGCGGAGCCGGAGGCGAGGCTGATGACCCCGATCTTCTTGCCCTTGAGGTCGGCCGGGCTCTTGACGTCACTTCCGGGCCGAACGGCCATGCGCCACGGCCAGTTGCGCACCAGGCCCCCGACGGCCTTGACGGGGACGCCCTTCTCGCGTGCGGCGAGGATGGCTCCCGCGTCGGCCGGCGCGATGTCGGCGCTGCCCGAGGCGACGGCCTGGACGGCGGCCACCGAACCGTCGGTGTTGATCACGTCGACCTTCAGCTTCTCCTCGGCCAGATAGCCCTCGGCGTCGCCCACCGCGAAGGTGGCGACCTCTTCCTTGGGGGCGATCACGGCCGAGGGAACGGCGAGTCGCAGCGTGGTCCGGGCTCCCGAGTCGCCGTCGGAGGACGACGAGGGCCCGTCCGCGCAGGCGGAGAGCGCCGCGAGGACGGCGACGCCGAGGCCGAGCCGTAAGGGCAGTTTCATGTTCGGTACCTTTCGTGGCCGTGCCGCTCGACGAGATCGGCGGCGGTGCGCAGCCCGTCGCGGGCCCGGATGGTCGTGGAGGCCTCCGTCAGTCGGCGCCGCAGACGGGTGTCACCGAGCAACTCGGCGATGGCGGCGTGCAGTTGGGCGTCGGTGAAGCGGTACGGGTCGAGGCGGACGCCGTAGCCGAGCTCGGCCAGCCGCTGGGCGTTGTCGTACTGGTCCCAGAACAGCGGGAGCACGATCATGGGCTTGCCGAAGTGGAGGCTCTCGGTGGTCGTGTTGTTGCCGCCGTGGGTGATGACGAGGTCGACGAGCGGCAGGATCCGCGTCTGCGGGAGGAACTCCGCGCCCCACATGGCAGGAGGCAGCTCTATCTCGTCGTGCAGCGGCCCCTTGGAGACGATGCAGCGGTGCGGGGTGCGTGCCAGGGAGGCGATGATCCGGCGCATGAGGCCGACGTCGGCGGAGCCGAGGGAGCCGAGGCTGAAGTAGATGAGCGCGCTGCCCTCGGGCCGGTCGGCCGTCTCCGGCGGCAGGGTGAACTTCTCGTCGGTCTCGCGGACCGAGGAGTCCAGCCGGTGCCAGTCGGGGCCCAGTGGGCGGGCTTCGGCGTAGTCGGCGATCTCCGGGTAGAGGTAGAGGTTCAGGTCGCCGTCGTGGATGAACTCCAGGTCGGGCAGCGGCCGCGCGCCCTGGTCCACGACCCAGGCGTCGAACTCGGCCCAGAGCTCGCGGTGGGTGCGGTCGTACTCGGCGCGGAACTCGGCCCAGCCCGCGCGGTCGCCGGCCGGGTACCCGGAGAAGGTCGGGGGCACGTGTTCGCCCTTCATCTCCAGCGGGTTGCAGGAGACGATCCGCACGAAGGGGACGTCCGCCGTGGTCAGGGCGGGGAAGCAGACGACGTTGTCCTCGACGATCACGTCCGGCCGGACCCGGTCGAGGATCTTCTTGAGCTGGGGTTCGCAGTACCGGGCGCCGGCGACCAGTTCCTCCCAGACCGGCCTGACCCAGGTGCCGAGCTGTTCGATCGTGGGCTTTCTGAACTCGGGGGCGGTGTCCCGTACGAAGTCCTTCCAGAACTGGCCGGCCTCCTGGGGCGTTTCGGGCGGCGGGGCCAGGTCGAGGAGTTCCTCCTCGAAGCCGAGCGGAGCGAGTCTGCCTTTCCAGGAGGCCTCCGCCGCGAACACCACGCGGTGTCCTCGGCGGCGCAACACGTCCCCGACGCCTATGCAGTTGTTGGTCGGGCCGTAGGCGCTCTCCGGCGCGAAGAGGACGGTCAGGGGTCTGTTCAAGGGGGTCGATGGGGGCAAGGGGGTCAAGGGGTGTCTCCCGTCGTCTCGATCAGTACCGCGTCCGCCGGGTCCCAGGACAGCGCGACGCGGGTCCCGGAGGTCACCGTGGCCGGGCCCGCGACGGTCAGCAGGACCGGCCGGTCCAGACCGGGGACCGTCACCGCGATCCGGGAGGAGCCGCCGAAGTAGCTGATGTCCAGCACCGTGCCGTGCAGGAACGCGTCCGTGTCCCCGGCGGCGAGCCGGATGCTCTCCGGGCGTACGCCGACCAGCCCCGCCGTGTCACCGGCCGGGGCGGGCAGGACGCCGACGCCGGGCACGTCGAGTCCGCCTGCGGGCAGCAGCCGTCCGGAGAACACGTTGTTGGCGCCGACGAAGCCCGCGACGAACCGGCCCCGGGGGCGCCGGTAGAGCTCGACGGGGGTGTCGACCTGCTGGACGCGGCCCCGGTCCAGGACGGCGATCCGGTCGGCGAGCGACATGGCCTCCTCCTGGTCGTGGGTGACGACGAGGAAGGTGATGCCCACCTCGTGCTGGAGGCGCTTGAGCTCCAGCTGCATCTCGGCGCGGACCTGTTTGTCGAGCGCCGACAGCGGCTCGTCGAGCAGCAGCACGCGCGGGCGTTTGACGATGGCCCGGGCGAGGGCGACCCGTTGCCGCTGCCCGCCGGACAGTTGGTGCGGACGTCGGCGGGCCTGTGCGGTCAGGCCGACGGTGGCGAGCACGGCCGCGACCCGTTCGCCGATCTCCGCCCGGCCGAGGCCTTCCCGGGCCAGCCCGTAGGCGATGTTCTTCGCCACGTTCAGGTGCGGGAACAGGGCGTACGACTGGAACATGAGGTTGACCGGCCGCCGGTGCGCGGGCACGCCCAGCAGGTCCCGGCCGTCGAGGGCGACGGTGCCGCTGTCCGGGGCCTCGAATCCGGCGAGGACGCGCAGCAGGGTCGTCTTCCCGCAGCCGCTCGGGCCGAGCAGGGCGAAGAACTCGCCCTCCGCGATGTCCAGGCTCACCCCGTCGAGGGCGGTGACCTCGCCGAACCGCCGGGTGACGTCCTGGATCCGGATCACAGCGCCTCCGTCAGCCGGCTGATGCGCTGGGCGGCGATCACCACGGTGAAGCTGACCGCGAGCAGCAGGGTGGCGAGCGCGTTGATCTCCGGGGTCACGCCGAACCTGATCATCGAGTAGACGACGATCGGCAGGGTGGGGTCCTTGGGGCCGGCGGTGAAGAAGGCGATGACGAACTCGTCGAGCGAGAGCGTGAACGTCAGCAGCGCGCCCGCCACGATGCCGGGGGCGAGGGTCGGCAGGGTGATCCGGAGGAACGTGCTGACCTCGCCCGCGCCGAGGTCGCGCGAGGCCTCCTCCAGACAGGGGTCGACGTGCGCGATCCGGGTGCGGACCACGGCCGTGACGAAGGCGAGGCCGAAGACGGTGTGCGCGAGCAGCACCGAGTGCAGGCCCAGGGTGGCCGAGACGAGCGAGTAGAAGGCCAGCAGGCCGATCGCGAGCACGAGGTCCGGCAGGACGGCGGGCAGCACCGACAGGGCGGGCAGCAGCCGCGACCGGCTCGCGTGGCGGGCGAGCCCCACGGCGAGCAGGGTGCCGAGGACGGTGGACAGGGCGGTCGCGCCCGCCGCCACGATCAGCGTGTTGGTGAGGCCCCGCAGGACCTCGTCGTCGGCGGCCAGCGTGCCGTACCAGGCGGTGCTGAACCCGGACCACTCGTAGGGGCTGTCGGAGCGGTTGAAGGACATCGCCACGAGCACCACGACGGGCGTGTAGAGGAACGCGTAGGTCACCCACAGCGGGAGGAGCGTCGCCCGGCGCATCAGCGGCCGCCCAGCCGGCGCCCGGCCCAGGCCTGCGCCATGAGCAGCAGGACCAGGAACGCCATGAGGGCGAGGGCGAGCACCGAGCCGAACGGCCAGTCCCGCGCCGTGAGGAACTGGTCCCGGATGAGGTTGCCGACCATCACCGTGTGCCCGCCGCCCAGCAGTTCGGGGACGACGAAGTTGCCGAGGCTGGGCACGAACACGAAGACACAGCCGGTCAGCACGCCGGGCAGGGTGTGCGCAAGGGTCACGCTCCAGAACGTGCGGGCGGGTCGGGCGCCCAGGTCGGCCGAGGCTTCGAGCAGCCGGGGGTCGACCCGCTCGATCGCCGAGTACAGCGGCAGCACCATCAGCGGGAGATAGGCGTAGAGGAGTCCGAGGACGACGGCGGGCTCCGTGTAGAGGAGTCTCAGCGGCCGGTCGATGACCCCGATGCCGGTGAGGGCCGAGTTGACCACGCCTTCGCTGGACAGCAGCACGATCCAGGCGTAGGCGCGGATCAGGAAGTTGGTCCAGAACGGCAGCACGACCAGGACCAGGGCCACCGTGCGCCATCTGGTGGGCAGCCGGGCGATCGCGTACGCGGTCGGGTAGCCCAGGAGCAGCGCGAGCAGTGTGGTGACGCCGGCGATGCGCAGCGAGTCGGTGAGGACGCCGGCGTAGAGGGGGTCGGCGATCCGCGCGAAGTTCTCGCCGCTCACGCCGTCCTCGTACGCGATGCCGCCGAAACGGCCCCGGCGGAAGACCGTGTAGCCGATCAGCAGGGCCAGCGGCAGCAGGAGCAGGACGGCCAGGTACGACAGGCCCGGGCCGAGCAGGACGAGACGGGCTCGCCCGCGTGGTCCCCCGGCCGCCTTCCCCCGGCGGACCATCAGCCCGCGGTGACTTCCGTGACGATCCGGGCGTACGCCGTCGCGGCGTCCCCGAGGTCGACGACGGACTCACCCTCCAGTAACTGCGCGGGGGTCATGGCGAGGGCCGGGTGGCTCTTCAGCAGGGCCGGGTCGAGTTCGGCCATGGCGGCGGTGTTGGGGACCTTGTAGAAGATGTTCGCGGCGACCCAGGAGTGCACCTTCGCGTCGAGGACGTAGTCGATGAAGGCGTGCGCCGCCTCCTTGTTCTTCGACGACTTGAGGATGACCATCGTGTCGGTCCACAGGTCGCTGCCCTCCTTGGGGACGACGAAGCCGATCCTCTTGTCGTCGGTCGGGCACCAGCCGTCCCAGGCCTCCGCCAGCACGGCCTCCCCGGACTTGAGCCGGTCGCCGAAGGTGGTGTCGTCGTAGGCGAGGAGCCCGTCCTTCGCGGTGAGCAGCAACTCCTTGACCTGGGCGAGCTGTTGGTCGTCGGTGGTGTTCACCGAGTAGCCGAGCGCCTTCTGCGCGGGGAGGAAGAGCCAGCGTTCGGTCTTCAGCATGGTGGCCTTGCCCTTGACCGCGGCACGCGGCTTCAGCAGGTCGTTCCAGCTGTCGGGGGTGTAGCCGACGAGGTCCTTGCGGTAGCAGAGCCCGGTGGTGCCCCAGGTGTACGGGACGGAGTAGACGTTGCCCTTGTCATGGGCGAGCCGGTCCGCGAGCGGGTCCAGGTTCTCGAGGTGCGGGACCAGATCGTGGTGGACGGGTTCCAGCAGTCCCTGCGCGGCGAGCGCCTGGGCGTACTGGCCGGAAACGAACGCCACGTCGATGCCGCTGTCGGCGGAGGCGGTCAGTTTGGCGACGATCTCCTCGTTGGTGCTGTGCTTGGCCACGGTCACGGGCGGGCCGACGGCCGACTCGAACCGGGCGGGCAGGTCCTTCGGCAGATAGCCGTCCCAGTTCGAGACGGTCAGCCGCTGCCTGCTCAGATCCGCCTGGGGGTCGAGCGACGCGGAGGCGGCGGGGCCGCTGCCGCCCGGTCGGCCGTCGCCGCCGCAGGCGGGGAGGAGGAGCGCGAGGGCGGCCGCCGTCGCCGCCACGGACACATGCCTGAACCTCAGTGCGCCTAACACTCCACTCCCTCGCTGTCGAGATCAGCCGGCTGAGCGTGGGTCGTGCCCGGTGCGCCGAACGGCTCGCGGGCAGGCATCGATTTCCGGAGTCTCGCACCGTTGGCATGCACCGGGCAAGACGGCCTTTTCGCCCCGCCGCGCTCTCGTCCCGTACGGGCGGAGGAGTCCGATACGCTCCACGGCGTGAACAACAGCCACCCCGGCCTCCGCTGGGAATTCCTGGCCGAACGTCCCGAATGCGCAGGCTTCCTGACGGTGCGAAATCGCACCTACCGCTACCCGGACGGCCGCCAGGACCACTGGGACATCCTCTGCGGGCCGCGTACCGTCGCCGTCGTCGCCTTCACCGAGGACGGACAGGGACTCCTCGCCCGTCAGTTCCGGCCGGGCCCCGGACGCGTCCTGGACGAACTCCCGGGCGGCGTCGTCGAACCGGACGAGACGGTCGAGGCGGCGGCGGCCCGGGAGCTCCTGGAGGAGACCGGCTACCGGGCCGGGAGCGTCGAGGTGGTCATGAAGACCTACCTCGCGTCGTACGCGACCCACGTCCGGCACGCGGTGCTCGCCCGGGACTGCCGCAAGGTGGCCGCGCCGAGCCCGGACGCGGCGGAGTTCATCGAGCCGGTCCTCCTCCCGAGGACCGACTACGTACGGCACGTGCTCACCGGCGACCTCACCGACGCCGACATGGGCCTGGCCGGGCTGGTCGCGGCAGGACTGCTCGCACCGGTCGCGTGAACCCGCGCCCGGGCGGGCCGCCGGGTCAGCCGCGCAGGCCGGTCATCAGGCGGTCCGCGGTCTCGGGGTCGGTCTCCACGTAGAGCCGCGTGCAGGGTTCGGTCGCGGACGGCCGGACCGCCACCCGGCCGTGCCGGCCGTCCTCGAAGACGGCCGTGGCGTCGGCCCGGCCGCACCGGTCCCGACGCCAACCCGGCAGCAGCGCGCGGACGTCGGACAGCACGTCGTCGGCCGGCCGCCGCAGCGCCCGGGTGAACTGCTGGTAGGGGTGGCGCCGGCGTAGCTCCGCCACCGCGTCGTCGACCGCCTCGCAGCCGGGGAAGGCGCGGAGCAGCAGCGACAGCGCGGCCAGGCTGTCGCGCTCGAAGTAGCCGTCCCCGTTCCTGCCCGACCAGACCAGCGCTCCGTTGGGCTCCAGTCCCAGCACGCCCGCGCGGTCGGACCGCCAGGCGGCGAGGACGTGTCGGAAACCGACCTCCGTCCGGGTCACCGCCACCTCGCGTCCGGTGTCGGCCGCCGCTCGGGAGATCATGAGCGGCGCCACGTCCGTGGTGATCAGCCGCCGCACGGGCAGGCCGGCCCTCAGCAGGATCGCGGCCTGCTCCGCGCTGCCGACGGTGCGCGAGCGCCGGGTGTACAGGACCAGGCGGTCGCCGTCGCCGTCGACCATCGCCACCATGGCACCGCTCGGCGCCCTGGCCGCGCGCAGGGCGCGGTCCGCGCAGGCGTCGGCCTGGGGGCGCAGCGTGGGGTCGGGGGTCTGTCCGGCGAAGAACGGCAGCGGCCGGGCCCGGGAGAACGCCAGTTCCGGCAGTCGTTCGGCGAGTTCGCCCACTGCTCCGTGGGCCGCGTCGATGACCAGGGCGCCGTCGAAACGCGCGGCGGCGTCGGCGAGCGGCCGCCCTACGGTCCGGGTGTAGGACTCCAGCACGTCGAGGGTCCGATGGGGGTGGCGGGCGATGTCGAGGGCGACGTCTGCGGGCGCGCCCTCCCCCGCCCGGCAGCCGTGTCCGTGTTCGTCGCGCAGCTTGACGCCGAAGAAGCCCGGCGGGTTGTGACTCGCCGTCATGACGACCGCGGCCCGCAGCTCCGGGTCTTCGCGCACCAGGCGGCCCAGGGCGGGCGTGGGCGCCGGGCCCGTGGCGAGGACGCACCGGACGTCGCGCTGGGCGAGGAAGTCGGCCGCCAGGTGCGCCAGTTCGCGGGAGCCCGCGCGCCCGTCGTGGCCGACGAGGACCGCCCGTTCGTCGGCCCGTCGGGGGGCCGTGGGCGCGAGTGCCGTGAGGACGGCGAGCAGGTCGCGTTCGGACCAGTCGGGCCCGGGCGTGCCCCGCCGTCCGTCGGTGACCGTGGAGAGGGAGCGCATCACGTGCCTGCCTTTCTCGTCGGCGGCGGCGACAGCAGCCGGCCGAGACGCCGGGGCGGGTCCGCGCCCGCCGCTGTGGCCAGCCATGCGTCGAGGACGGCGGGCCGGACCGTCGTCCCGTCGGCGTCGGCCGCGGTGCAAAATCGTCCGCCGGCCGCGGCGACGGCCACCGCTCCCGGCGCGTGGTCCCAGGGCGCGGCGACCCCGGCCCGCGGCGGCAGGACGGCCGCCCCGGCGCGGGCGAGGGCCACCAGCGCGAGCTTGACGCCGGCCGTGGGCACCGGCCGTACCTCGTATCCCTCCAACCGGTGCCGCGCCAGCGCCACGCGGACCCGCCCGACGTGACGCGGGCCGGTCAGCACACAGCGCGGTCCGAACCACGGCAGGGCGTCGACGTCTCCGTCCACGTGCAGGGTTCCGGCCGCGGCGGTCAGCCTCACGCGGTAGGCGGGGAGGTCGAGCACGGAGGCGACGGGACGGCCGCCGTCGACGAGGCAGACGCCGATGGCGTAGCTGTCGCGGCCCTCCAGGAAGGGCGCGGTGCCGTCCAGCGGATCGATCAGCAGGCAGCGGTCCGGGGTCGGTTCCAGCGCGCTGCGTTCCTCCTCCGCGACGACCGGGAGGTCCGGCCAGCGGTCGCGGGCCGCGGCGCTCAGCAGGGACTGGAGGCGCAGGTCGAGGTCGCAGACCGGTTCCACGCCGCCGAACACGTTGTCCTTCGGACGCGGCTCGGTCGGGGCGCGGCGGAAGTCGACGACGGCGGCCCGGCACTCGTCCAGCGCCCGGCCGACCGTATGACCGAACGCGGGGAACGGGGGCCTCATCCCGACACCGCCGCCGCGTCAGGACGGTGCAGTCCGCTGCCGGGCAGCGGGTCGGCCCGGAGCGGAAAGGCGGTCGCGATGTCGTCCAGGATGTGCGGGGCGTCCGCCCAGACGTCGGCCAGGCGCAGGAGCGATTCGGCGCGGTCGTCGGGGCCGTGGTGGAGGGAGGTCCACGGGGCGCGCTCGGCGAGCCGCTCCAGGAAGTACCGGCGCAGGATGTCAGGCGGCCGGAACAGGGACCCGTTCAGTACGAGGGCGTAGGGGCCGTTCGGTGCGACCCGCGCGGTGCGCAGCGCCGCGAGAGTCCCCGTGACGAGTTCGTCGGCGGCGGCGCGGACGAGTCCGGCGGCGACCGGGTCGCCGCCGTCGGCGCAGCTCAGCACGTGCCGGGCGAAGTCGGCGACGGCGGGCTTGGAGCCGTCCCGGTACACCGCGGCGAACAGCGCCTCCCCCAGGGGGACGCGGGCCGTGGGCGCGCCGTGCGGGGCGCACCACTCGCGGGCGGTCGCGGTCAGGGCCGTCGGGGCCCCGCGGCCGTCCAGCGCGCGCACGGCGGCCCGCAGGCCGGCCACGGCCAGATGATGGCCGCCGCCCTCGTCGCTGAGCAGCCACTCCAGCCCCGACGCCCGGGACCAGCGGGGCCCGTTGCGCACGGCGAACCCCGTTCCGGTTCCGGCGACGACGGCGCAGACGGGCACGCCGGCGTCGACGGAGAGCAGCGGCGGGACGATGTCGTTCGTCACCAGCAGGGGGGCGGCGGCGCAGCCGACGCGGTGGACGGCGGTGCGCAGGAGTCCGGTGAACTCGTCGGCGCACAGGGCCGTCGACGCCGCGCCGTGCGCCGCGATCACGGCCCGTGGCGGTGCGTCGGCGTCCGTCTTGCGCTGTATCTCGGCGAGCAGTCGGACGAGTTCGGTCAGCGCGCGTTCGCCGCCCACCGATCGCGGGTTCGTCGAGCGCCCCTCGGCGACGGCCCGCACGGCGCGGGCGCGGGTCAGCGCCGCCCAGGTGCGGCTGCCGCCGCCTTCGAGCAGGATCCGGTCGCCCTCGGCGCGGGTCACGGCGTGCTCCAGGAGTCGAGCCGGGCCAGCGCGTCGTCGAAGGCCGAGCGGGGAATGTCGTCGACCACGGTGCACCGGCCGGGCGAGCGGGGGACGACGAGGTGGAGCACGCCGTTGCGCACCCTGCGGACCGTGTCCAGCTCGTCCCACACGCGGGGCCGCAGTTCGCGGGGCATGGTGATGGGCAGCCGGTGGTCGGTCAGGAGGGCGAGGATGCGGTCGGCGTCCCGGGCGCTGGAGCGTCCCGTGGCCAGGCCCACGCCGGTCGCCACGGCCAGTCCGGCGGCGACGGCCTCGCCGTGCGGCACCCGGAACCCGCTGACCGCCTCGTAGGGGTGGCCGAAGCAGTGTCCGAGGTTCAGCAGTCGGCGCAGGTCGCCCTGCTCGAAGGGGTCGGGGCCCAGCAGGTCGAGTTTGGCCCTGAGCGCCGCCCGGACGATTCGCTCCCACGGCAGGTCGCGCAGCGGTCTGCCGACGCCGTCCTCGAGGAGCGCGAAGAGCGCGGGGTCGGCGATCAGGGCGACCTTCACGACCTCCGCGAGCCCGTTGGACAGGTGGTGGGGGGACAGGGTGCGCAGCAACTCCGGGTCGACGAACACGGCCGCGGGATGGTGGAAGGCGCCGATCAGGTTCTTGGCGCCCTGGTAGTCCGCGCCGCCCTTGCCGCCGACGGCCGCGTCGACCTGGGCGAGGAGTGTGGTCGGGAGCAGGGCGTAGGGGATGCCGCGCATGTAGGTGGCCGTGGCGGCGGTGGTCAGATCGCACACCACGCCGCCGCCCAGGCCCAGCACCAGGGTGCGCCGGTTCGTGCCCGCCCGGTGCAGCGCGCGCCAGAGCAGGTCCAGCCCGTCCGTCGTCTTCGCGGACTCCCCCTCGGGCACGAGCACCGTCTCCCGCGCGAGCCCGCTCTGCGCCAGCACCGCGTCCACCGCCGGCAGATGGTGCCGCGCCGCCCCGCGGTCGGCGACCAGCACGAGACGGTCGGCGCCCTGCTGCTCCGCCAGGTCGCGCACCATGACGTCGAGCCGGCGCAGCAGTGCGCTCTCCACGTGGACGAGATAGCGGTGGGCGCGGTTGACCGCCACGTCGAAGCCGCCGCTCGCGGTGTCGCGGTGCAGCAGCCGCGAGAGGCCCGGCATCATCGGAGTTCCTTCAGCACGCGCTCGGTGACCGCGTCCGCGGACAGGCCGGCGGCCTCGAACAGGGACCGGCTCGGCCATCCGGCGATGCCGTAACCGTCGGCGCCCAGCGCGATGCCGCCGTCCGGGAGCAGCGAACCGAGCACGCGGGAGGGCGCGTTGTGCAGGCTGACCGCCAGGGAGCCCGGCGGGACGTACCGCTCACGTCCGGCCCGCGGCAGCCGGCCGAACCTCGTCGGGCTGACGACCTCGAGCACCCGCACGGCCCGGGCGGCGTCGCGGGCGAGCCGCTCCGCGACCTCGAGCGCGGTCTCCCGCATCGCCCCGGCGGCCACCAGCACCACCTCGGGGCGGGGATGGCCGCGGATCTCGCGCACGCCGTCGTGCAGCGGCGCGGCGGCGCAACTGCCGAGACCGTGGCGCACCGGCACCGCCTCGTGCGGCAGCCGCAGATAGGCGGGACGTCCGTCGGCCAGCGCCTCGACCGCGAGCACCTTCGCCGTGTTGATGTCCGCCGCCTCGAAGACCTCCAGTCCCGGCAGCGCCAGCAGGGCGGCGAGACAGCCGTCGGACTGGACCATGGGGCCCAGCGGGTCGCCCAGCCCGCCGGAGGTGCCGACCAGCAGCACCGGCAGTCCGGTGAAGACCAGGGACTCCCGGATCTGGTCGAGCATCCGCCAGTAGAAGCCCTCCATGGAGAACAGCACGGGCGCGAGACCGCCGGCCGCGGCCCCGCCGGCGAGGGAGGCCGCGTCCTGTTCGGCGATCGCGCACTGGAGCACGTCGGAGCCGGGGTCGGTCCAGTGCCAGGAGCCGGTGCGTTCCATGCGGGGCAGCAGCCCGGAGTTGCGGATGGCGTCCGGCGCCATCCACAGCATCGGCAGGTCGGCGAGCTCCTCGGCCAGTTCGGCGCCCAGCGCCTTCTTGGCCACGACGACATCGCCGACGGGGTGGCCGGACAGCCGCTTCAGCAGCGCGGCGCGGTGACGCCACGCGGCGCGGGAGGCCTCGGGCTCGGGCGCGGCGCGCGGCCCCTCCCGCAGTCGGCGTGCCGTCGGCCGGTGGGCGTCGACCACCGCGAGCGCCCGCTCCACCAGCAGGCCGGTGTCCAGCGCCGGGAGGTGCTCCGGTGACGCCTCGGCGCTCAGCGTGTTGCCGCCCTCGACGTCCGGGGCGAGACCGCGGCCCTTGACCGTGCGCAGGACGAGCACGGTCGGGCGCGGGTCCTCGGTGGGGCGGAGTTCGCGGGTGAGGGCGGCCAGGTCGTGCCCGTCGATCTCCCGGACGCGCCAGCCGAACCCCGCCCAGCGGGCCGCCCATGCGTCGACCGGGAGCCGGATGACGCTGCCGGATCCGTTGGCGTCCACCAGGGCGACCAGGTTGCGCAGGCCCAGTCTGGCGGCCGTCATCGCCGCCTCCCACACCTGCCCCTCGGTGCACTCCCCGTCGCCGAGGACGACGAAGGTGCGGCGCGCCCGCCCGGCCCTGCGGTCGGCCAGCGCCAGCCCCGCGCCGAAGCTGAGGCCCTGGCCGAGAGCGCCGGTGCTCATCTCGACCCCCGGGAGGGAGCCGCGCCGGGGCATCCGCGGCACCGGGTGTCCGACCTGCCCGAAGCCCGTCAGCTCCTGCCACGACATGCCGGGCATCGCCCCGAGGGCCCACAGCGCCGCGTACCAGGGTGCGGCGGCGTGCCCCTTCGAGTAGACGAGCCGGTCGCCGTCGTCGGTCCCCAGCGCGGTGGCGCCGGAGAAGTAGAGCGCGGTGACGGCCTCGACGGCCGAGGAGCTGCCGCCCGGATGCTTGTTGGCGGCCAGCACCCATGCCCTGATCCCCTCGGCGAGGGTCTCCAGTTCCGCCGGGCCGGGTGTCGAGTGGGACGTTCGCGTCATGCCGTTTCTCCTTACGCGGGTTCGTCACGCGGGATCGTCACGCGGGTTCGTGGTGCGTCGGGGCGGAGACGAGCAGCCTGCGCAGATGGCGCCGGCGGTCCGTGAACGCGGTGCGGGCGTGCATCATGCGCCAGTTGTCCCAGATGAGGACGGCTTGTTCCTCGATCTTCACCGCGAGCCGGTGGCCGGCGAAGAAACGGCGCGCCGCCGCGATGTAGTCGGCCATCAGGTCGTCGTGGTCCACGCTGCGCTCGTCGCAGGGCACCCGCACCACCAGTGCCTCCGCGCGGTGCTCGACCAGGGGATGCCGGCATTCGTAGGCGACGCCGGCCCGGGCGAGGACGGCGGTGGGCCGCCAGGTGTAGTCCCGCTCCGCCAGGCGCTTGACCTGGTCGGACGGCAGTCCGGCCACGAAGGCGTATCCGTCGGCGAGTGTCGTCTCGCCGCCCGGTCCGGCGGCCTGGCGGACGCACCACAGGGCCTGGTAGCGGGGCGGCGGCCCGGGAAACTCGAACCACTCGGTGTGCGCGAGCAGTTCGCGGGTGTTGGCGGGCAGGTGGACGCTCTCGTCCGCCGCGGGGTCGGGTGTGACGTCCCGGACGATGCGCCCGTCGTACTGGGGCACGACCTGTCCCAGGCGGCTCAGCTGGGCCAGGTGGTCGAAGGCGGGCGGCACCCGGCGCACGTACACATGGCCCGTCGCGGCCAGGCACTCCCTGACCCGGCGTACGTCGAGTTCGGTTCCGCCGGAGGACCCCTGGTCGATGACGGCGACGCCTGCGTTCACCGGCTCTCGCCTCCCTTCATGGCCAGGACCGCGGGCAGCACCTCGCGGGCCAGCAGTTCGAGGTGCCCGAGGTCGCCGAAGTCGACGACCTGGTGGTAGACGCGGGTGACGCCGAGCGCGGCGTAGGCGGCGAGTCGCTCCACCACCTGCGCCGGATCGCCCGCCACGGTTCCGGCGGCATCGCTCTCGCCGGTGCGGATCCCGCAGTTGCGGCTCTGCGCGGTGCAGTGCAGGCGCAGCAGGACGGAGTGGCGCAGGGAGGCCGGGTCGCGGCCCACCGTCCGGCAGGCCCGCCGGGCGCCCTCGACGGCGGCCCGGGCGTCCTGGACCGAGGGGCGGGCGATGTTGTGCTCGTCGGCGTACCGGGCCGCGATCAGGGGGGTGCGCCGGGTGCCGCGCCCGCCGACTACCAGGGGCGGCGTCGGCCGCCGGCCGGGGCGTGCCTGCCACAGGCGGCGCACGACGCGCAACTGCTCCTCCAGCACCGCGAACCGCTCCCGCGGGGTGCGCAGCGCAATGCCGAGCGCCGCGTGTTCCGCGGCGGACCACCCCGCGCCCAGGCCGAGTTCGACGCGTCCCGCGCTCATGTCGTCCACCTGCGCGACCATGGCCGCCAGGACCGCGGGCGGCCGGTAGGCGGCACAGGTGAGGAGGCTGCCCAGCCTGACCCGCCGGGTCTCGCGGGCCAGCCCGGCGAGCGTGACCCACACGTCGGTGGTGACACCGTCCGCGGTGCGGCCGGGCCGGTGGTCGAGGAAGTGGTCGGATCTGAAGACCCCGCCGAAGCCGAGTTCTTCCGCCGCCTGTGCCACCTGGAGCTGCTGGGCGTAGGTCGCGCCGCACTGGGGCTCCATGCTGATGAAGAACTCCACGCCCGCTCCCCTCGTCATGAGGTGCCCCCGGCCGTGGCGTCCCGGGCCACGGCGTCCGCGGACGTGTCGACCAGGCGGTCCCGTCGGTCCCGCGAGGGCCGTTTCAGGAGTTCCGCGTAGAGGCGGTCCGTGGTGCCGAAGACCGAGGTCGACAGCAGGGTGTGGGCGGGCACCACGGAACCGGGCAGCAGGACCGACGACACGACGGACGCGTGCGGCCCGATGACACAGCCCCCGCCGATGACCGTGGGCCCGTGGATGCGCGCGCTGCGGTGCACCTCGACGTCCGGGCCGATGAGGACGGGGCCGTGGGCGACCCGCGCGGCGTCGCCCGCCCCGCCCGGACCGGCCGGGGGCAGATAGCGGCTGGCCGAGGAACTGCCCGTGAGGGCTTCGATGTTGCTGTCGTAGAACCGCCGCGGCACCCCCACGTCCCGCTGGTAGACGGTGCCCGCGTCGAAGACGCCCAGGGGCAGGTCCCGGGCGGGCAGGCGTGGGAGCACCTGCGCGGAGAAGTCGCAGAAGCCCCGCGCGGGGACGAGGGAGAGCGCGCGGGGGTCCACCACCCAGGCTCCGGTGGACCCCAGGCATGAGGGACTCGCCGGTCCCGGCTTGAAGAGGTAGGACGAGGCGAACGGGCCGTCGGCGACCAGGAAATCCCCGTCCCACCGTGCGGGGTCCTGAGGGGTGACCGCGACCGTGACGGCCGCGGGGTGCGCCCGGTGGTGCCGTACGAGTGCGGCGAGGTCGACGCCGGCGATGATGTCGGCCGGGACGACGACCGCGGGAGCGCCGTCCAGGTAGGCACGGTGGTCGCGCAGTGCGCCGCCGGTACCCGACCGCCGGTCCTCCCACAGGAACTCCACGCGCGGGCCCGGGTCTTCGGGCGGCCCTTCGAGGGCGCGGACGTAGTCGACGACGGGCCGGGTGTCGGGGCCGACCGTGATGCCGATCTCGTCCACGCCGGCCTCGCGCAGGCTCTGGAGCACGTACCAGATGACCGGCCGGTTGGCGACGGGCAGCAGTGCCTTGAGGACGGCTCGGGAGACGGGGCCGAGCCGGGTGGCGCGGCCGTTGGCGAGGATGAGTGCCTTCATGCGGTCAGCCTCCGTGGGTGGAAGCGGTCGAGGTCTACGAGGTCACACGTGCTCGGCGAGCAGGACCCTGCGCAGGTGCCGCACCCGGTCGGCGAAGGCGTGCCGGGCGTGCATCATGCGCCAGTTGTCCCAGACCAGCAGCGCCCGCTCCTCGAGGCGGACGGCGATCTCGTGGTCCTGGAAGAACCGCCGACCGCGCGCGAGGTAGCCGTCCATGAGCGCGTCGAAGCTCTCGCAGCGGTCGTCGCAGGGGAAGCGCACGATGAGCTCGCCCTCGACCGACTCCAGCAGCGGGTGGTCGGCCTCGAAGCGGATGCCGAGGCGCTGGAGGACGGCGCTGGGCGTCCACGGGTAGACCGAGGCCTCCAGTCGGCTCCGCTCGTCCGGGCCGAGCCGGTCGACGAACTCGTAGGCGTCGGCGAGGGTGGTCTCACCGCCCGGGCCCTCGGTCTGGCGCACGCACCACAGGGCCACGTACCGGGGCGGGTTCCCGGGATACTCGAACCACTCGGTGTGCGGCATGAGCTCGCGGGTGTTGGAGGCCGAGTAGACCGAGTTGTCGACCGAGGGCTCCGGTCGCACCTCGCGTACGACGACGCCGTCGAACTGGGGTATCGGCGCGCCGAGCCGGCTCAACTGGCCGACGTAGTCGAAGCCTTCGGGCACGGGCCGGACATAGGCGTAGCCGTCCCGGGCCAGTGCCTCCTTCACCCGGGGCAGGTCCAGTTCCGTGGTGGAACCGGCGGTCAGGTCGATGGAACTCACGGTCTCGGCCATGCTTCACTCCGATCGTTCAGGTCCGTACAGGTCCGTTCGGTCAGGTACGGCGGGCGCGGCGGGCGCCGGTGAGCAGGTGGTGCAGGCGTCGGGGCAGGTACCAGGCGAGCAGCCGGGACCGGTGCCACCAGCCGTACTCGAGCGTGGCCAGGGCGAAGAGGTACTCGTGCACCCTGAACGCGCGGTGGGCGCCGGGCAGGAGGGCGGTGCGCCAGGCGCCGGCCTTGGAGCCCAGGAAGAGGTTGGCGGTGATGATCTCGTCGTAGGACTCCCGCAGCCTCGCGTCGGTGATCTCGGGGCCGCCGTTCGCCCGGTAGCCGTCGCGCAGGACGCGGTGCCGGTAGCTCAACATGCCCTGGAGGTCGCCGGTCTCCTGGAACCAGGTCGTCGACTCCTCGGCGTGGGCCTGGTTCTCGCGGGGCCGCCCGCCGCGCAGGGAGCCGAGGCTGTCGCGGACGTCCTGCAGCGCCCGGTACCCGGCCACGGACCGGCCCCGGTCCTCGGCCGTGTCCGTGTCCGCGTCGGTGTCAGCGTCCGTGTCCGCGGGCTCCGGCATCCGGGCGAGCAGCCGGCGGGCGAGCGGGCGCAGGTCGGGGGTGCGGTGCATGTGTTCGATGACCCTGTTCAGGGTCTCCTCCAGGGCGTAGGCCTCGTCCGTGCCCTCGGCGACGTCGCGTCGGCACCGGCGCAGCCAGACCCAGGCGGGCAGCAGCCGTCCCTGGGCCCACAGCGACGCGCCGATGCGCTCGGCTCGCAGGAAGTGGTCGGGGCCGTCGGCGGGGGCGCGCCACCACATGCGGCGCAGGGTGCTCCAGGCGCCCGCCTCCCACAGCAGCCGTGAGCGGACGGCCCGGAGTTCGACGGGGTCGTCGGTGCCGGCGGCCTGCGCGTCGAGCAGCCGGCGGACCTCCCGGTGCAGGCCCAGCGAGCGGTACAGGAGGAAGGTCGCGCGGCGGCGTTCGGCGTCGGTGACCGGCAGTTCGGGGTCGGCCGTGACCCGGCGCGGCGGGTCGCCCAGCGGTTCGAGGCCCCAGCGGCGGGCGAGTTCCCCCACCAGGAGGTCGGTGGGCCCGCACAGGATGTGGACGTCGGCGCCGGCCCGGCGCAGCAGGGTCTGCAGGGCGATCGGGTCGTGCGCGGGCGCATGGGACTCGTGGCCCGCGTGCATGACCCACAGCACGCGCAGTCCGGTCAGGGCGTCCGGGGGGAGCGCGGCGACGAACCGGTCGACGTCGAAGTAGTCGCTGCCGCTGTAGCCGAGGACGAGCAGGGCGCGGTGGGTGGACAGCAGGTGCCGCAGCCGTTGGACCTCGGCCTGCGGGAAGCCCGTCCGGATCAGGCTGAGGGTGGCGCCGAGCGCCTTGCCGTCGGGCGAGTCGGCGAAGGAGCCGTGGAAGTGGTGGACCGCGTCATGGGGCACGGGGCGGCCGTGGCGGGCTTCGTAGGCGCGCTCGACGCAGGTGTCGAAGTTCGCGGTGACATGCCGGCCGCCGCGGGCGAGGTGCCCGGCGGCGAAGGCGTGCAGCCGGTTGGGCACCGCGCTCCGGACGTCGTCGAGGATGTCGAACGTGCCGGGTGAGGCGTCGGGGCGGGCCCGGGCGGCGGCGTCCAGGGCGGTCTCCAGCCGGGGCAGCCGGGAGGTGGGCAGGGTGGTGTCGTAGGCGCACAGGGGGCTCGTGCGCAGGCCGACCACCTGGTGGTAGGTCAGCACCCGGGCCAGCGCGCCCGTCTCGAAGAACGCCTCGAAGACCCGGCGGGTCAGTTCCGGCCCGCTGGGCAGGCTGGTGGGCCCCTCGACGGAGATGCCGGCGCCGGACCAGACGAGCACCTCGTCCGGGTCGAGTCCGTCGAGCAGCACCGCGGCCTCGGCGACCGCGGGGACCGGGGCCGTCACGACGCACCCGTCCGCGGATCGTCGTCGGAGGACGGAGACGGCGGGGGCGACGGGGGCGACGGGGTGGGGCCGCCGGGCAGGGCCGCGTCCCAGAGGGCGTCGAAGCGGCGCAGCCAGTACTCGTACCAGTGCGGGGAGGACCGGCGGTCCAAGGCCACATGCATCCGCTCGTTGATCGTGCCGTCGGCGAAGCCGTGGAACTCGACGACGACGGTCCCGTCGACGCTGTCGCCGTCGACGACGAGCAGGCTGAAGCCCGGGTTGAACGCAAGCCGACGGCAGGCGAAGCCCTCGATGCCCTCGAGCCGTCCCAGGGCGCGCAGCGAACTCTGGAGCGCGGCGCCGAGGTCGAGGTTGTCGTCCAGTTGCGTGGCGGCGTCCGCGACGGCGCGGGGCGACGGGTCGAGGAGGACGATCCGGACCTTCCCGCCGCGTTCGAGGATCAGCCGCCGCAGGTCGTCCGCGCCCGCCAGCACGTTGATCGCGGAGGGTCCGTAGACGCGGAGGTCGCGGGCCCCGTCGAGGAGCTTGCGCAGCGGGCCCAGGTCCTCCCGGCGGCGCAGCACCTCGTCCGGGGTGGCCGGCGGCCGGGCGGGCGGCACGGCCGTCCGGAAGACGAGCAACGCCAGGGCGCCCACGGTGAACTGGGCCAGTCCCTTGGTCCCTACCTGGTTGGAGAGGCCCAGCCCGACGAGGGCCAGCCCCAGCAGGAAGAAGGCGTACGCCTCGATGTGACGGCCGTGCCGGATGTCGTCCACGACGCGGCCGATGCCTCGACGCAGGTTGTCCACTCGTGTGCCTCTTTCGCCTGAGCCGCCCGGTGCTGTGCCGGTTGCGGTGCCGATTGCCGACCTTCACGACTGAACCGGCTGCCGCCGACCGGCGACAAGGCGTGGTGGTGTCCGATCCGGGCCGTGTTGTGTCGGGAGCGTGTTGGATGCGGGGGCCAGTGGGGAGGACAGGTGAATGGCGACATGGCAGAGCGGGTCCGGCACGCCCGCGGGGATAGATCTGTGCCTGACGGCGCTGCACCGGCGCGGCGTCATGGGCACCGTGGCCGTGGTGAAGGCGTTCCGCGCGGCGTATCCGGACTACGAGCGGTCGGACTCGCTGGTCAAGGCGATGCTCAACGGCAGCCGGGAGCCCAGACCCGACTTCGTGAACCGGCTGGCCCGGCTGGCCGGGGTGCCGGTGCGTCAGGTGTTCGCGCAGCTCGGCTGGTTGCCGCCCGAGGAGGCGGCCACGCCGAGCGTCCCCCATCTGCTGCGCCAGTTGCGCACGGGCATCGCGGCGGCCGGTCAGCTCGCCCGGGATGTGGAGGAGCCGGGGTTCGACCGGGCGCCGGCCGCGGCCGCGGCGGCGGTGCTCGCGAGTCGGCACGGCGCCGGGCGGTTCACGGTCTCGCTGTCCTCGGTCGAGTCGGGCAGCCGCTATCGCGCCCCGCTGATGGACGTGGCCGAGTTCCGGCTGCGGGCCGCGGCGAAGCCCCTTGCGCAGTACCGGGCGATCGCCCTCGCCGACGGCGGACTGCCGGTCGAGACGCTGGCCGCGGTGCGTCGCGCGGAGGCGGACGGCCACTCCGACTACTGGACGGTACGGCTGGAGCTGTCCGCGCTCACCCACCGCACGCTCCGGCACCGCGGCGAGTACAGCTGGCAGGGACAGCCCGGCAGCCGGGTCTGGCTGGACGCCGAGGACGGACACCGGCCGCGGCATCTGCTGGTGCAGGACCGGATGGCCGGGCTGCGCCGGGAGGCGGTGCCGGCCGCGGCCGCCCGGTGGAGCGAGCGGGGCGTCGTCCCGATCGTCGTGATCGGTCACCGTCCGCTGGCCGGCGGGGCCGCCGCGCTGCTCGCGGAGGCGTTGGGGCTCGGCTACGTGCTGCCGCGGTCCGGCGAGGAGATCCTCGACGACGGGATGTTCGTGCCGGTGCTGCGCACGCCGGTGCACGGCCGGGTGGAGGCGTGGCTGTCGGTGACGGAGCATCTGCGCGGCCGGGCGGCGGCCGGAGAGGCGTGGCCGGCGGTCGTCCTGACCCGCCCCTATGTCTTCGCCGACGTCGACCACTACGGCCCGCTGGCCCTGCGTGAACTGCTGCGGCTGCCGGCCCATGTCGTGTGCGTGCGGCCCGCCGAGGCGATGCTGCGCTGGTGGGCGGCGCGCCGTGCGGGGGCGGGTCCGGCCGGCGCGTTCGACGCGGCGGCGTGGGTGGAGCGCGAACTGCGGGTGTACGAGACGCTGGAGAGCGTGCTGAGCGAGCGGCCCGCGGCGCGGACGCTGCTGGTGCGGGTACCCGAGCCGGACGGTCCGTTGCCGGTGGACGGGTGGGGCTGGCCGGACGAGGTGAGCGATCTGCAGCCACGGCTGGCCTGGGCGGTGCTGGACTGGCTGGACCGGACCGCCAACCGCCGGGGAGCGAAGCTCTCCGGGCTGCTGCGGCCTGGGCTGCTCGCGGAGTGGGCGCCCACTCTCGACGAGGATCCCGGGGTGTCCGCGTTGACGCGGTGACCGGCTCACTGGGCTGGAGCCGGCCTAGGGGGCTTCTGATGGATCTCCGCGGCGTCGCGACGCCCGGCACGCACTCTCGCCGCACCGGGCGAAAGCCCTAGTAGCTCCGCTACGAG